>JAPLJU010000214.1 GCA_026388445.1 Deltaproteobacteria bacterium | reverse complement strand
CCTTTTCACCGGCATCGCCCTCAGGGAAAGCCCCTCTGTGGTGATGCCCGCAACGCTATCCCGCTATGCGGAGAAGAACGGGATTTCCGTCCTGGAGATCACGGAAGGTCTCGAGGTTGTCCGGGATGAAGCCCCGTTGGCTGCGCCCGCCGAAGTACCCGCCCTGAAATCAGGGACCACGACCGAGCTCATTGATTCAATCATCACAACCCTCGGCTTTACCGCTTCGAGAGATGCCTGGGTCAAAGTGACTGAACCCGGGGCGCCCGCAAAGGTCGTCTCCGTAAAAGTGGACTTCCTGGTGGAAAGGCCTGACAAAGGCGCCGTCATCAACCTACGGGATCTGCCGGAACCCTTCCAGGAAAGCCTGAAGCAGAAAGGTATGAATGTTGCGATCATCAAGGCGGACGAAGAAAAAAGGGTGGTCATCGAAAAGACCCTGACGGCCCTCGGTTTTCCCTTTACCAGTGATACTTTTGATTTCAGCGGACCCGGCAAAGACGGAAAACCCCGCTGGGTAATCCGCATTCCGGCGACACGGGTCAACCTCGCAGAGGGCGATCTCTTTTTAACTCCGTCGGCCATGGACGGCGGGATATACAGTTACCTGAAGGCGACATGGGGAACGAAGCTCATCCGATATTAAAAAAACCCATAAAGGTCCTGGCCCTTTTTTCGGGGGGGCTTGACAGTTCCATCGCCGTCAAGGTGATACAGGATCAGGGGATCGAAGTACTGGGGGTCACGTTCACGACCCCCTTTTTCGGTGCCGAAAAGGCGGAAGAAGCGGCCCGGCGTGTCGGGATTCCCCTTCTGATCCTCGACATCACGGAAGAACACCTGGCCATGGTGAAGGCACCCCGCTACGGATACGGCCGGAACATGAATCCCTGCATTGACTGCCACACCCTCATGTTCAGGATCACCGGACGCCAGATGGAGGAAAGAGGTTTTGATTTCATCATTTCCGGCGAAGTGCTCGGCCAGAGGCCGATGTCCCAGAACAAGCAGATGCTCCACGTGGTGGCCAAAAACGCCGGATACGAACCGTACATTTTAAGGCCCCTGTCCGCGAAACTCCTGCCGGCCACACTGCCGGAGAAAGAAGGCAAGGTGGACCGTGATCGGCTGCTGGACATCCACGGCCGGGGCCGAAAAAGACAGATGGAACTGGCCGTACATTACGGTATCATGGAATACGCCAACCCGGCCGGCGGCTGCCTCCTCACGGACCCCATGTTCTCCAAGCGCCTGCGCGACCTCTTCACCCATGAAAAGGAAACACTGGTCAGGGACATCGAACTTTTGAAAGTGGGGCGGCACATCCGGCTTGACGGTAAGACCAAGGTAATCGTGGGAAGAAAGAAGGCGGAGAATACTGTGCTTCTGGACCTGTCGAGACCGGAAGACGCAGTTATCAGTGTCCGGGATTTCCCCGGCCCGGTCTGTCTCGTTCCCCACGGGGGGGACGAAAAGACTCTGGAGGAAGCCGCCGCCATCTGTGCTTCCTACAGCGATGCGCCCCCGGAAGCCGAAATCGTAGTTCGTTGCCGCGTCGGTCAAGACACCCGGTTTGTGACGGTGAAAGCCGCCTCGAAAGAGGCTTTCCAGAACAGGATGATCGGACGTGAAGCAGGGGAATAAAATAAAAAAAGCGGCTGCCCTCCCGGCCGGCCGCTTTTTCATAAACCTTTTCTAGAGTAGCTGATTTTGTCTCTTCCTAAGGATTTGGTCTTCGGTGTCGTGATCGCTGATTTCAGTGCCCGGGATGTCTCTCCATACCCGCCGCCGGGGCCTTTGAATCCCCGGCAATGGTCCTTTCCGTATTGGCCACTGCCTTCACCGAAGCATCGGGATCCGTATACGCTGTAATCCCGGGTTTCCCCCCTGCCGCCAGTGCCGTTTGCGCCGCTTTTTTCCTCGCCTCGTCCTGTATGCTGAAATACTTGGGCATGGCTAAAGCGACCAGGATGGTCAGGATGACCAGAACGGCGATAATCTCGATGAGCGTAAATCCCCTCTGATTTCTCCGGTTCATCCCGTTCAACACTTCAACCTTCCCTGCCTCTCGATAAGGCTTCCGCCCACACGGATCCGAAAAAACGTGGGCCATCATGATTTAACAGTGGAATCTACTGGCGAGTCTAAGGATGCGAAAAGAATAAATCAATACGGCGCCTGTATGGTTTTTGGCTCCTGTTTTATACGAATATCGTCTGATCTATTCCTAATACTTTTTTCGTAGATGCTTTATGATCCAGGGATTAACAGGAAAAGGGTAAGGCTTTCTGCCGCATCGACGGGACAAATGTATTTTGACGGCTACTACTGATGCACAGGCTTTCTACGGCCCTGGCAGCAGCATGCCCCTTTTAAAGGGAGTTTTTGCCTTGCCGCCCTACATCCTCCGCCGGCGCCAACACCAGCCCGTCCCCGCCGCCGCCGACCTGCAGCGCTATCAAAC
>JAPLJU010000146.1 GCA_026388445.1 Deltaproteobacteria bacterium | reverse complement strand
CGCCGGTGAGCATCGCGGATCTCGTCAAGGCCTGCGGGGTCCGTTTCATCCGGTCCTGTGACCCCTACGAGACGGGGACGTTTTCGGCACTTCTGAAGGAGGCGGACGAATACACCCGGAAAGGCGACGGGGGCATGGCCGTTATCATTGCAAAACACCCCTGTGTTCTGGATCGGGAGGCCGTGAAATCCCAGCCCGTTTACAAGGTCCATGTCTCTGAAGATTGTACGGCGTGCCGGCATTGCCTGGATAATTTTGAATGCCCCGCCCTGCTCTACGCGGGGGATCTTGATCGCGTAGTCGTGGATGACATTCTCTGCATCGGCTGCGGTGTCTGCGAGACCGTATGCCCCGTCGGTGCCATCGTCGTGAAAAAAGGAGACGAGCGTTGAAGCAGCAGATCATTTTGAGCGGACTGGGCGGGCAGGGGGTCCTCTTCATCACGAGGGTCCTGGCCGAGGCTGCCGTCCTCAAGGGCCTCGAGGTCCTCACCTCCGAGACCCACGGGATGGCCATGCGGGGGGGAACCGTCATCTCCCACGTCAAGGTGGGGTCGTTCTCAAGGCCCTTGATCCGGTCGGGAAAAGCCGATATCGGGATCTTCCTCCACCCCCGGGGTCTCGAGGCACACCAGGGCTATGTCGCCGGGCAGGACGGCATCTATGTTAATACGGACAAACCCGGCGAATATCACGGGTTCGATGCCACCGGTCTTGCCGCAAGACTGGGCTCTCCCGTCATTACCAATCTGGTCTTCCTGGGTCATGTCGTGGAAACCGCCGAGCTCTTCTGCGACGAAAGGACCATCCGGGAAGCCATTGAGAAGATATCGCCGTCACGTCAACTCGAACTGAACGTGAAGGGCTTCGAGACAGGGTTCAAGGGAGATCTTTAGGCTTATCAACGGTAAAATCATCGTGCAAAAAAGGAGGCTATCATGAAATCAAGGTTTTTCACGGTTATCGCGTTAGTCCTGGGCCTGTTGCTGGTGATCGGCATCATGACGCCGCCGGCGCTGGCGGCCCAGGAGATCAAGTTAACCTATGCCAACTTTCCGCCGGCCCAGACCTTTCCCTCTGTCCAGATGGAGCGGTGGGCCAAGGAGGTCGAAAAGAGAACGAACGGGAAGGTAAAGGTCCAGACCTTTCCGGGAGGGACCCTTCTTCCTGCCAAGAACATATTCGACGGTGTGATATCCGGAACGGCCGACATCGGAAATTTCGCCATGAGTTACCAGCCGGGCCGCTTCCCCGTGTCCGAGGCGGTGGACCTGCCGATGGGGTTTCAGAGTGCCAAAGTGGCCAGCCTCGTTCTCTATGACCTCATCGAGAAGTACAGGCCGAAGGAATTAGAGAAGGTCAAGATCATCACAGCCTTTACCTGCCCGCCGAATGATTTGATGACGAGCAAACCCGTGAGGTCCCTGGCCGATCTCAAGGGTATGGAGCTTCGAGTCTCCGGGACCGGTGCGGAGGTGATCAAACGACTGGGCGGGATCCCGATCGCCATGCCGATGTCGGACACGCCGGAGGCCATCCAGAAGGGCATCGTCAAAGGGATCGTCTCTTCCCTGGAGACCCTGAAGGATTTCAACTATGCCGCTTACTGCCCCTATGCCACGGAGGCGAACCTGTTCGTGGTGAGCTTCGCCGTGGTCATGAACAGGGAAAAATGGGAATCTCTTCCCGCTGATGTGAAAAAGGTCATCGACGATATGAGGCGCGAGCAGGCGGAATGGACGGGGGATTACGTGGATCGTCACACGAAGGAATCCCTGGCCTGGTCGAAGGACAAGTATAACCACCAGGTCTTCCAGCTTTCCAAAAAGGACCGGATGGAAATACAGAAATTGGTCCAGCCTATGCTCGATGAATACGCAAAGCGGACAGAGGCGCAGGGGGTCCCCGGAAAGAAGATCGTCGGCGACGTTCAGCAACTCAGGAAAAAATACGAGAGGAAGTACCGGTAAGGGAATCCATGGAACACCTGTTCGGTTACGTCGAGCGGTTCAACAGGCTCCTCAACAAGTTTTTCATGATCACAGGCGGCGTTGCCGTCCTGGCGCTCATGTCCCTTGCCACGGGCAATGTGATGCTTCGAATCTTTCACCTGCCTTACAGCGGGGCCTATGAGCTTATATCATTTCTGGGTGCCGTGGTCATCGCCTCGGCGCTCGGGTATACACAGATGCACCACGACCACATCATCGTCGACATCATTACGGAACGCTATTCGGAAAAAACGGCGGAAATTATCGAGGGCCTGGCCGGCCTGGTGATGGCCTTCTTTTTCGCTCTGGTGGCCTGGCAGACCTGGCTGTGGGGCGTGAAGATCCGGGTATCGGGAGAGGTGTCGGAGACCCTGAAGGTCATCTACCATCCTTTTGTCTTTATGGTCTCCGCCGGGTTTGCCGCAGCCGCCCTGGCGGCCCTTCTTGATTTCGTCAAGGACCTTCTCCTCTATGCGGGGGTTTTGAAAAAATGAGCGGACCTATTGTCGGTGTCTTCGGTATTCTCATCATGTTTACGATGTTGCTCCTTTTCCGGATCCCCGCGGGGTACACTATGGCCATCGTGGGATTTTTGGGGATGGCCTACGTCACCGGTTTCAAGGCGGCCCTCGGGATGATCGGGTCCGAGATGTGGAACATCTTTTCAAACTACGGACTCACCGTCATCCCCATGTTCATTCTGGTCGGGGAGTTCATCCATTATGCCCGATACAACGACAGCCTCTATAATGCCACGTATCGCTGGTTCGGTCATTTCCGGGGAGGGCTGGCCCTGACGACCATCATGGCCTGTGCCGCCTTTTCGGCGATCAGCGGTTCCAACACCGCCACGGCGGCGACCATGAGCAAAGTGGCCATACCGGCCATGAAGAAATACAACTATCATCCGATCCTGAGCGCAGGGTCCGTTGCAGCCGGGGCGACCCTCGGCGTTCTCATTCCCCCCAGCATTGTGCTCGTCGTTTACGGGGTGTACACGGGCCAATCCATCGGGAAGTTGTTCTGGGGGAATGTCATACCCAGTGTGATCTTGACGGTCCTTATCGCGGCAACGGTTTTTTTCATCTGCTACCTCCATCCGGACTGGGGCCCGAAGGCGCCGAAGAGTACGTGGCGGGAGCGGTTCAAGTCTCTCAACGAGGCTGTGGACATCCTGATCCTTTTTGCGATCATCATGTACGCCCTCTTCACGGGTGTCGTGACGGCGACGGAGGCAGCGGCGGCCAGCTGTGCCCTGGGCCTTCTGATCTGCCTGCTGCGAAGAAAGCTGACATGGCAGGGCTTCATCTCTTCACTGGTGGACACCCTGCGGATTTCCTGCATGGTCTTCGTCATCGTGGCAGGCGCGGTCGTTTTCGGCCCTTCTTCCCCTTGATCATCCAGCTCGGGTATGACCCGATCTGGTTCGGCCAGGTGATCACCATTGTGACGACCATGGGTTCCATCATGCCGCCCGTGGGGATCTGCTGTTACGTCGTTCACGGGATGGCCAAGGATATACCGCTGGCCACCGTTTTTCGAGGGGGAATGTACTACATACCTTCGTACATTCTTTCGATCATTCTTCTGATGGCCTCGCCGTACTGGACGGTACTCGTTCTGTCCAATCTCGTCCGTTAGGCGGCGGAATCGGGCTTGACGGCCTAAACGGCGGTGATAGAGTCCCGTCGGGAGAGATTGTTTTTGGGGACTATTTGTGATAACTCGGATCTGCCGTTGAGGTTTCAAAATCACAGCGAACGGGAAAGGCGCAATAACACATGAGATGGGGCTGCAAAAAAGTTGTCAGAGGCGGGTTTTCAATACTTGCGGTTTTGGTTTTTCTGGCCGTGTTCGTATTTTCACTTGTCGGGGTCCCCTGGGCGCAGGATAAGAAACCTCTGGCGGACCGGCACAAGGATAGGGGGCTGGAGTGCACGGTCTGCCATAAGGAGCCGCCGCCCGCCAAGACGACAGCGGAATCCTGTATGATGTGCCATGGCGACGCGGCAAAGATGGCCGAGCGCACCAAGGGTAAAACGCCGAATCCTCACGCCATGCCGACGCTGGACTGTGTGCTCTGCCACAGCGGGCATAAATAAGACAAGCTGTTAGGTGTGACGCGTTCAGGTCGATGCTTCAGCGGGGCCGGGAATCCCCGGACAGATTAAACCCGGGCAGATAAGGAAGGTAGTGGATGAGGCTCGATGCCCGTTCGATGACGAGATCGGCACCGGCCTCGAGCAGCGGGTCCGCCTTGGAGTAACCCGTCAGGACGCCAATAGTGTAGGCCCCCACATCCTTGCCGATACGGATGTCCATCGGGTGATCACCCACCATGGCGGCCTCTTCCGGCCGTGCATTCAGGATCTTCAGGGCAAACAGGATATGGTCCGGGTGGGGCTTCACCCGGATGGCCGCCTCCCGGGTGACAACGGCATCACAGAAGGAACGAATGTCCGGAAAGACGACGCGGACGGCATCCCAGCAGTTGCGGGTCACGATCCCCGTCCCGATTTTCCTTTCCCTCAAGGCGCTGAGCATCTCTCTCACGCCCGAGAAGATCTCTCCCGACCTTGCCCCCTCGATTTCGATACCGGCAATCATCTGCATGGCCTTTTCGGTGAAGTCTTTCTCGTAGCCGGGACGATGGCGGGAGATCAAATCCGCACCGGCCCCGATCATCTCGAGGACGAAGAGGTCCCCCAGCCCGTCCGTGGGCGCCTGGTAGGCGGAAACAAGATTCAGCACGGACTGGCGCATCTCCTTGAAATCGATGTTGAGCCTGGCCAGTGTCCCGTCGAAGTCAAACAAGACGGTTTTAAGGTGACGGTCGATTCTTTTCATGGTCTTTCGAGTGTTTCGAGATCATGCCCGATCTGCCAGAGAACCTCAGCAATCTTTTCAACCGAATGGTCGCAGGAAAACCGAAGCTGCCCCTCTCCTATCCAGTCGTGTTCTCACCTTTCAGGCCCTTCTGGTATCCCCCGTGATGTAATTTTCAAAAAGACTTTTTTTGATGACCCTGTCGGAACCATAAAGGGGGGGTTCGAAATCGAAGACCGTCCTGATGAAGTTCAGGAGGATGTTCATCGTGGCTCCCCAGAGGATTTCACTGACTCCCGTCCGATCCGGGTGTATCAGGCAGGGGAAGTCCCGTATTCTCTCGATGGGGCCTCTCATGGGGATGAAGGTCTCGACGGCGACGGTGCCGTAGTTCTCGGCCAGGAAAAAGTTCCGAAGGGGAATTTCAACGACCTTTTCAACCTCCCAGTTGGGTCTGCAGACCCATTCGTCTTTCACAAACCCCACGAGGGGGAAGATGCTCCGCCTGAATACGATGAGGTCGGTGGACGGCAGGGGTCCCAGGAAACGGACATTGAGGGGATTGAGCCTGATTTCTTCCCAGCTTTCCCTGAGCGCGTTGGTGAAGAAGAGAGACAGAGCGCGAAAAGTATCGGACGGCCTTTGCCTTGCGTACGCTAAAGATTTTCCCCGCATGATCGGTAAAAGACCCGTTGAGACCAAAGGGGACAGGAGGGAATCGACGAAAAGGTGAAGCATCCCACCCGGACAGCTGAGATCGCCAGGTTGGGGCACGCTGACGGATCGCTTGATCAGCTGAAAGACAAACTCGCCCTGATGCCCCGCCTGCGCTGTCCCGGCTTTTCGGTAGAAAAGAAGAACGAGGACCCCGGCGGCGCGCCAGTCATCCTCCCCTTCGCCGTGATAGGCCTTCATCTTTTCGGCATAGTCGACGGGCGTCCGGGCCAGCTTCTCGACGATCAGATCCAGTATTTTTTCTTTTTCGGAAAGGATGGAAAGGTCCATGATGCGCTACAGAGGGTTATCGGTCCCCCCTTTTGTATAATATTGCATAAATTTAATTTGTCAAAAAGGCCTGTTCTTTCAGCTTCCGATCGATGTATCGTTCATACCAGCAACCCATCGGAAAGGGGTCCAGGAAACCGCAGTGTCCCCCGTATCGCTGGAGGGACAGCGTGAAATGTCTGTTCCCTCTGAGGGTATGGAAATCGTCGGCGGGGATGACAGGGTCGTCCGCGGACGCAATGATATGGGCGGGAACGGTGAGATCGGCGAAAATGTCTCCGCTCAGTGTATAAGTTTTAAAGTATTCCTGATGGTTCCGAAAAGGGGAATATCGAGGGATGACGGCATCGGTTATTTCCATGCAGGTATTGTATTGCAGGACGTCATCGAACTGATATCTGGCCGGGAAGAGGGCCTGTTTTTTTCTCAAGGAGTTCTTCCATTTCTTCACGAAATAATGACGATATAAGGAAAAGCCGTTGTCAATCGCCAGGGTGGCCCGATGGGGGTTCAATACAGGGCTGATGGCGAAAACGTGGGTGAGGTTTGGAATGGGCATGGCGGTATGCCTCCGGGCGATTCTCAGAGCGAAGTTACCGCCCAGGGAAAAACCGATGATGATGCAGGGCCCGCTGTCGGAGAGGTTCGATATGACATGGGCGGCATGAAATACCTCGTCGATCAGGGCACTGTGAAAAAGGCCTTCGTTCAGATGATGGCTGTCTCCGTGGTCCCTCAGGTTGAGGCGGAAAATGTCAAAACCTCTCTCGAAGAGGTACCTCCCCGTATGCCGGATGTAGGTGGAATCCGAGCTTCCTTCCCACCCGTGAAGAAGAAGCACGAGGCCTCGAGGTTCCCGCCGGCTCCGGCGCGACAGATAACCCCGAAGTCGGACATCGTCTCCCGCGTCGATGATCATTTCCGCGGCACAGTCGGCCATCGGGTTTTTGCCCATGGCCCTGATCCGGAGGCTTGAAAAGATGCTCTGCAGATGGGGATTTCTGGTCCAGGGTTTCGGCTTAAAGTGATCTTCCATTCAATATAACGGTCAAAAATATTTTATCGGGGGTGACCGACAGGGATCAAATAAAGCGGCTGATGATCACCGGGAAGGCCGAGGGCTTTCTGAACCCGGTCATCGTAGAAGGCCCCGACGGGCAGGGCACCCAGTCCCAGTGCCGTCGCCTGCAAAAGAATGTTCTGGGCCGCGTGACCGGCCTCCATGGCGATGTAACGTTCGGCGCGCGGACCGTATTTTCCCGACGTTCTTTCATGAACAGCTGTCAGAACGATCACGGCCGGAGCCTCACGGGTGCATGACTGTCCGAGGGCCGCATGACAGAGGTCCTTCAGGAGATTCCGGTCGGATAAGGGAATCATGTGATGCCGGGCGGGCAGGTAGTGGAAAAATCCCTCTGCCGTGACCAGATAGACCTCCAGGGGGTAAAGGGCGCCTGCTGACGGGGCGGCCCGGCCTCCCCATTTTCTCGTTATGCCCTGAGCGGCCCACAAAAGCTGAGAGAACTCCTGCAGAGTGAGCGGTTTGGACGTGAAGTCCCTGACCGATTCCCGCCGCAGAATGGTCTCTTCCAGCGACATCTTACCCGTATGGACGGGCCTGGGGAGCTGAATAACCTTATCCTGATCCATCGCCGACCCCGTGCTGAGCCATCCGAGACCTATGACCATAAAAACCGAAAAACATATACCGAGGAAAATCCGGCCATGTCTGTTTTTCATAAGTCTTAAAGTGCGTCTGTTTTCACTGAGCCTAACACAGTTGCTGTATATTTTTAACTTTTTTTCTGGATCGTTCTGTTGTATACATCCCGAACGCTGCCTCCGGTGATTCAGGGACCGGCGAGTGTGTTGAAAAAAGCATGAATAAGATCTGGCGTCATACCGTTGGCTGGTTTTTCGTTGTCCTGGGCATCATAGGCTGCTTCCTGCCCATTCTTCAAGGCATCCTGTTCATGATGATCGGGTTCATGATTCTGGCGCCGGAAGTCCCCTTCATCCACCGGCTCCTTTTGAAAATGCAGAGCCGGTACCCGGAAGTTTTTCAAAAGGCAGAGGAATTCAAGAAGAAGATCAAGGCCGGAATTAAGAACATGACGGACCCCTGAGTGAAGATAAGACCGCTGCTCGGTGCGCACTTTTCGGTCGTGGGAGGACTCCACAGGGCTCTCCTCAGGGGGGAAGCACTGCACTGCAGCACGATCCAGATCTTTACGAAGAATTCGAATCAATGGAAAGCCAGAGGGCTTTTACCGGAAGAGGTCAGTCAGTTCCGCGAGGCCCTTGCCCGCACCGGGATCAGCCCTGTCATTTCTCATGGAAGCTACCTTGTCAACCTTGCCTCGCCCGATCCGTTATTATACAGAAAATCCCTAAAATCCATGATTGAAGAGATCGAAAGATGTCATCTCCTGGGCATCTCCTCCGTGGTGATTCATCCCGGCTTTCATGGCGGCCGGGGGGAGACGGAGGGGCTCAGGCGAGTTTCAGCCGCTATCAACATTATCCTGGCGGAAACGAAAAACCTTTCCGTAAAAATCGTTTTCGAGGCGACAGCCGGCCAAGGCACGGGCCTCGGCAGCCGGTTCGAACATTTCGCCTTTCTGTTCGATCACATCAAGGAGGTCGACCGGGTGGGGCTGTGTGTCGATACCTGCCACATTTTTGCAGCAGGATACGACCTGAGGGGTCAGAAGGCATACGAAAGGATGGTCAGGAACGTTAAAGACTCGGTGGGATTGGGGAAGTTGGAGCTGTTCCATCTGAATGATTCCCTTAAAGAGCTGGGTTCGAGAGTCGATCGCCATGGTCACATCGGGGAAGGGTACATCGGGCTTCAGGCTTTCCGTTTCATCATGCGGGATGAGCGATTTACCCGGGTGCCAAAGATCATCGAGACGCCGAAAGAAACTACCTTCAGCAGCGGGGATACGGCAGACCGTAAAAACCTCGCACTGCTGCGGCGCTTGTGGCGCAGGGGGAGCTCATAGATCGCGCTTGAATTGCTTTTCTTTCGATGATAGAAGATAACCCTTCGAAATCGA
>JAPLJU010000267.1 GCA_026388445.1 Deltaproteobacteria bacterium | reverse complement strand
ACTCCCCGCCTCATCTCCGGGCCTAGCTGAATATTAGCGATATCCCGCAGGTAAACCGGCGTCCCGCCCCGGCTGCCCACAGGGATGGTTTCCAGGTCCTTCAGGGTCTGGATGTAGCCCCTCCCCCGGATCATATACTCGGCGCCGCCAAACTCGAGCACCCGCCCTTCTACGTCGCGGTTGCTCTTCCGGATGGCCTCCATAACCCTGGTGATCGGAATGTTGAAGGCGACGAGCCGGTTCGGGTCCACGATGACCTGGTATTGCTTGACGAAACCGCCGATCGAGGCCACCTGGGAAACACCGGGGACGCTTTCGATGGCAAGTTTGACGTAGTAGTCCTGGATGGAGCGAAGCTCCGCAAGGTCGTGCTTCCCTGTGTCATCGACCAGGGCGTATGAGAATCCCCAGCCGAGACTCGTGGCGTCGGGCCCGAGAACGGGGTTCGCATCGCCGGGAAGCTTGCTTCTCACCGCCTGCAGGTATTCGAGCACACGGCTTCTCGCCCAGTAGATGTCCGTTCCCTCATCGAAGATGACATAGACGAAGGAGCTCCCGAGAAAGGAAAATCCCCGGACCACCTGGACCTTCGGTGCAGAAAGGAGGGTCGAGGAGATGGGATAGGTGACCTGGTCCTCAACGAGATCGGGGCTTCGCCCCTGCCACTCTGTGTAGATAATGACCTGCGTGTCCGAGAGGTCGGGGATGGCGTCAAGGGGGGTGTTCCGGAGGGCCCAGTATCCCCAGGCAACGGCGGCGAGAACGAGCAGGATGATGATGAACTTGTTTCTCGAGCTGAATTCGATGATTCTGGCAATCACAATCGTTTATCCTGCAAGCGAACAAATCAGGTTTAACTCATGGCTGACAGGTTACAGATCACAAACAAAAGCGGACCTGGGCAGATTGGACGGAATCATACAGACCTATTTCTCCAGTGGTTTGATCCCCTTGATCTGCGCCTCCGAGTCGATGAGGAAGGAAGCCGAGGCCGCGATCCGGTCCCCCGCTTTCAGGCCTCTCAGAACTTCTCTCATGCCTTCGGCCCGCAGGCCGAGCGCCACTTGCCGGGGCTCGAAATACCCTTCCCCCCGGTCCACGTAAACAATCTGCCTCGTCCCCGTGTCGATGACGGCGTCATCGGGGACTGCGAGCCTCTTGCCCAGGTCGATCTTCACCTCCACGTTGGTGAACATCTGGGGCTTGAGGCGGCCCTCCGGATTGGGGATCGTGAAGCGGACGCGCCCCGTTCTCGTATCACCGGCTAGCGTGGGGTAGACATAGTCGATCCTAGAGGAGAATTCCTTCCCGGGGAAATAGCTGAGACTGATCGTCGCATGTTCCCCGACGCGGATGAGGGGAAGCTCGTATTCATAGATGTCGGCGATGACCCAGAGCGTCGAGAGATCCGCCACATCGAAGAGTTTCTCGCCGGGCATCACCCGCATCCCCTGGAGAGCCATCTTCTGAATGACGTAGCCGGTGACCGGGCTCAGGATCGTGAGTGTTCGCACGGGTTCACCCGCCTCCTCGATCTTCCGGATCTGATCCTCGGGAATGTCCCAGAGTCTCAGCCTCTGCCTCGCGGCCGCCGCCAGCGCATTCACATCCTTCGAGATCGCCGACGCAGAGGGGTCATCCTCCTTCTTCTCCT
>JAPLJU010000088.1 GCA_026388445.1 Deltaproteobacteria bacterium | reverse complement strand
GATCTGCTCGTCTTTTTCACGGGTAGCGGCCTTGAGGCTCATATTGAGTTCCCTGAGCATGCTGTCTTTGTCTTCGAGCTGTTCCAGCAGGGGCTCGAGCTCGGTGATGCGTCTCTCCAGGATCTTGATCTGCCCGTCTTTCTCGTGGACAGCGGACTCCAGGAGGGCATCCATCTCTTTGATCCTCTTGTCTTTTTCCTCAATCTGTCCTGCCTGGAGCTCGAGTTCAGAGACGCGTTTTCTGAGGGTCTGAACCTCCATCTCCTTCTCGCGTGCGGAAGCCGTGAGCAAGGCGTCCATCTCTCTGAGACGCTTGTCCTTCTCCTCGAGCTGCAGCTTTGTAAACTCGAATTCGGCGATCTTTTTCTTGAGACCCGCAACCTCCGACACCTTCTCGCCGATCTCCCGCTGGAAGCGTTCTTCCACTTCGCGAAGCTTTTTTTCCTTTTCCTGCAGGCGGGCCGGGAAGGATTCGAGATCAGTGATACGGGTACCGAGCCGGGCGATCTCGCCATTGCGATCCTTCAACTGTCCCGGGAGAGGTTCCAGTTCCAGGAGTCGCCCCCGAAGCGCCTCAAGTTCCTTTCCGGCTTCGGAGAGCTTCTTACCTGTAGCGCCCAGTTCCGCCTCCAGTCTGGCCATCGTGCTTGTTTTTGCGACCATCTCGGACTGGACGGCCTGGATCTTCCTGTCCCCCTCCGCGATCTGCGCTTTGACATCCCCAAGGGAAGACTGAAGGCTCGAGCGCTCGAGTTCAAGGGCCCTTACCTTTTCGCTCCATCGGGCCTCGGTCTCGGCCAGTTCTTTCGACCAGTGCACGTTCCGGAGAAGCCAGGCTGCGACGAAGCCGATCGCTGCGGCCAATAACAGGCAAAGGAACATTTGCGTGATGATGGTCGTCATACCTCATTCTCCTTTCTTGACGTGGAACTCGGTTCGACGGTTAATCTGACGGCCCTCGCGGGTTTCGTTGTCCGCGATGGGGCGGGTCTCACCGTAGCTGATGGTCGTCAGGCGTTCGGCCCTGACGCCTTTCTCGATCAGATATCTTCGCGCAGCATCGGCGCGGCGTTTGCCGAGGGAGAGATTATAATCCGAAGGGCCCATCGAGCAGGTATGACCGGAAATATCAACCGGGACGCCGGGTGTGCCGTTGATGATGACGGCGACCTCATCGAGGACTTTTATGCCCTGAGGTGTCATCGCCGCGGTGTTGAAGTTGAACCGTGAGAGCTTGCCTGTGATCTTCTGATCAAGCGCTTTAACGGTACCTGCGGGCGCCTTGACAGGGGCGGCAGCCATGACAGCCCCATTCCCCACGATAAGCCCGTCCTGGACCTTGAGGCCCCGGGAGGCCCCGGCAACACTGCGCAGGATCTTATTTTTCACCTTCTGGCTTGTGACGTTGCCGCTGACTCTGACGGAGTCCTTGTCAATCTCGACCCTTGCGTTTTGGACATTGCGGGCGGCGGACGTGATGATCGAGGGAGCCGCCTTCATCCAGGGTTCCCGGGCGACGGAGCTTTCAACCCTGACCCGGTCAACCACATTGGCCCTGCCATACACCCTGACGGCCTGGCCGGTGATCCTGGATTTTGTGTCATCGTCGGGCAGGATCCCGGTCAGGGTTGCCGTTCCTCCCTCGACGTTGAGGGTTAGAAAGGGTTTTTCAGGCGTCTTCGCCGCTTCCTGTGGCGGACCCAGAAGTGCAAGCCTCACGGGCTCGGCCCAGTAGGATATTCACAATAGACAGAGAGTGGCAAAGGCGATGAGTCCGGCGGAGATGATACCCGATCTTTTCATGGAAGTCCCTCCTTTCGGGGGCTGCGGGTCAGTTAATGAAAAGAAGGATAAACAAAGGACCTGCCGATTTATGTATACTCTTTTTTATCTCAATAAGTTAGGCGGGTCAAGTGTCGAAATGAATGTTTTGTGAAAAAAGCCGGGGAAACCGTTCTGGAAGGGCCCTTGGGGGATGTCATTTTTAATCAGGACTTGCATTCTTGCCCGTTCCGTCGTAATGCTAATCCTCAAAACATCTGCGCTTGTAAAAGAATTTTCTGAGAGAAAAATGACCGCAGTCCTCGTCCCGGCCGCTGTCACATTCGGCATCCTGAAACGGTCATTTCATCTTTATGGGTGACGGCCTCGGGGTCCTGGGAGGGCAAAGAGGTATTTCAAGAACACCTCGAGCGACGCCCGCAACGAAACATATTTCAGGCGGCTTTCTCAATTCGGCCCTGTTTTGTGCGGGTGTCAGGAACCTTATCAAAAAAACGGGGCGTGTGACGCACGGGGAGGGTTGACGCCCCGGTTTTATGGCAGGAGGGGACATCTTGCGCAGGCTGCCCGAGGATCAGTTCGTCCAGGCGGGGCGTTTCAAAGTCCGCTACCTGACGGCCGGGGCGGTGGAGGCGCCCGTGATACTTCTTCACGGCCTCGGCGCATCCAGTGAGATATGGATGCACAACATCGAGTCTCTGGCTCTGCAGCACCGGGTCTATGTTCCCGATCTCATCGGCTTCGGCAAGTCCGAAAGGCCAGCGACCCCCCTCACGCCTTACGCCTACACACAATCCATTTACGATTTCATGAATGCGCTCGGCATCGGGAAAGCCAGCTTTGTCGGTTCGTCTTTCGGGGGCGGGATTGCGCTTCTCGCGGCCATCATGTTTCCTGAAAAAGTCGAAAAGCTCGTCGTCGTCGGAAGTGCGGGTTTCGGCCGGGAAATCGTCTGGACGCTCAGGGCCATGTCTCTACCCGTCATCGGGGAGATCCTTTCATACCCGAGCCGGCCGGGCGTCAGGACCTTCTTCAGGCAAGCCGTTCACAATCCCGCCGTGATCACCTCGAGTTTCGTGGATCTTTACTATACCTACTTCACGAGCCCCGGTTTTCGGCAATACCTCCTGAAGCTCGTCCGCATGATGGTTGACATTCACGGTGCGAAAGCCGAAGTTGTGGGACCCATCATCTGGAATCTTCGCGATATCACTCAACCCACACTCATCCTGTGGGGAGACCGGGATCGTGTTGTTCCCTTCCAACAGGCCTATTTTGGCAAGAAGAGGATCAGGGGGTCCGAGCTGCACATCTTCAAGGACTGCGGACACATCCCCTTCTATGAAAAGCCGGAGGAGTTTAACAAACTCACGCGCGAGTTCCTTTCAAATTCATCATGATTTCTTTGCCTATAGATAACCGGGTGGTGTGAGTAATGAGTGACCAGCTTGGCAGAAATGGGAAGATCGCCTTCGTGGTCAATCCCGAATCACGTGCGGGGGCAACCCGAAAGAGATGGCCCCGGATACAGGAAATGGCTCAGGAGCGCCTCGGTCCCATCGAGAGCTACCTCACGACAGCACCGGGCGATGCCACGGGAATAACCAGGCGGTGCCTCGGGGAAGGCACAAGCCTTATGGTCTGCGTGGGGGGAGACGGGACCCTCAATGAGGTGGTCAATGGTTTCATGCAGGAGGGCGGGCCTGTGCGGCAGCGGGCGCTGCTGGGTTATATCCCCGTCGGCACGGGCTGTGACTTCGCACGATCCGTCTCTATTCCACGTGATTCCGCAGGGGCCCTCGATGTCATCACGCGGGGGAAGTCTCGCCTCATCGATCTCGGGCGTCTCACCTACACCGATAGCCGGGGTCAACGGGTGGTGCGCTACTTTGACAATGCCGTGAGCATCGGCATCGGCGGTGCTGTTGTTGCCCGCGTGCGGGATTATGCCCGGTTTTGCGGACCCTACACAGCCTATTTTTTCTCCCTCCTCTCATGCATCTTTCTGGAGGGGAAAAAACAGGTCCGGTTGAGAGTCGATGACGGTGCCGAAGCGATCTTCAGGGCATGGCATATCGTTACAGCCAATGGCCGGTTTCAGGGGCATGCCCTCCAGGTCGCGCCGGATGCCTCAATCGATGACGGGCTTTTAGATGTACTGGTCTTCGGGGATATCCGCCTTATCGACGTCTTCCGGCATTTGCCCAAACTCTACAGCGGGAAAACCGAATCCATCAAGGAGATGATACGCACGCGGGGCAGGAAGATCAGCGCAAGCTCGGAGGAGCCTGTTCTCGTGGAGGCCGACGGAGAACTCATTTGCAGACTTCCCGTCGAAATCGATATCGTCCCAGGGGCCCTGCGGATGCTCACCGGGCTCTGAAGGGTGAAAGGCTGCACGAGGCATGCTCCCCGGTATCCGCTGGATCATCAGGGTCGAGGCGTGCGAAGCAAACGTCAGAAAATCAGCAGGAGAAAGGAGGAATCGCTATGGCGAAGTATTTCATGTTCGGCAAGTACTCATCCGAGGCGGTGAAGGGGATCAGCGCCAAGCGGACGGACAAAGTGGTCGACATCATCAAAAAATTCGGCGGGAAGGTCGAAGGGATGTATGCCCTCATTGGCGAGAAGGATCTCGTCTTCATTGTGGACCTCCCGGGTAATGATGAGTTGATCCAGGTCTCCGTCGCCCTGAACAAGCTGACGGGGATCGGTTTCACCTCGGCACCCGCCATCACCGTCGATCAGTTTGACCGGCTGATGAAGAAGGTGTGAATCGACGAAAAGATAACGGGGGAGGGGTTGTCTGATGGGTCTGACAACCCCCTTCTTCGTCCATGGATATCCCGGGTGGTTCATCTTTTCCGGGCTGCCGGCCCCGTCCGTTTCATAGGGCGGGCCTATTAAAATCTTGACAACATGGCGGACCTGAAGTAACTCATCCCGTGTTTCAGGCGGCCCGCCCATGGACATTCGTGGTAAGATAGACGGGCCTCGAGTGGTTAGTCCTCCTGCATAGAAATATGTAAAACGTCTCGCCCTGTCCCACCTGATTTCAGCTTTCGTAAAGACAGTAACTCGCTCCTTCAATTTGTGATAGAATAAAACATGATAACTGCTTTTTCCGCGTGGAGTCGACCAGGCGCACGGAAGGCCCTTTCAGAACGGGAAAAAGCCGGCGTCGGATAAGGAGGAAGGCAATGGAACTGGAAGCTGCCGTGAGAGGAAGGCGAAGTATCCGGAAGTTCAGGGCGGATAACATCCCGAAGGGTGTCATCGAAGAAATCATGGAGGCGGCGCGCTGGGCCCCGTCCTGGGGCAACACGCAGGCCTGGGAATTTTACGTGATGACCGGGAAGCCGCTCGAGGTGTTCCGGAAACAGAACTTCGAGAAGCTGGTTGCCGGCGAGCCGTTCAGAGCGGATGTCCCCATGCCCGAGATCTGGCCGGAACACATGAAAAAGAGATACGGGGAACTCGGCAGGATTATCCTGGCAACCCTGGGCGTCAAGCGTGAGGACAAGGAGGGGCGTAACCGGTTCTACAGCGAGATGGCCCTTCTCTTCGGGGCCCCGTGTCTTGTCGTCGCCTGTATTCCCAAGGACACACGGGTCGAGTACGCCATGCTCGACGTCGGCCTCATCACGCAAACGATATGCCTCGTTGCCCATGGGAAAGGGATAGGCACCTGCATCATGGCTGCTGCCGTCGGCTACCCGGATATCCTGCGCAAGATTGTACTCATCCCGGAAAACCGAAGGATCATCGTATCCATTGCCATGGGCTACCCCGAGAACGCCGATCCCATCAATCACTTCGAAAGACCACGGGCGGGACTCTCCGAATTCGTGCGGTGGGTCGAATAAAAGGACCGCGGGAAATTATGACGGATAAGAAAAAGAAAGAAACCCGGCAACCGTTAAAAGAAATTACACCTGAGGTTCAGGCCCTGATCGACCTGGGTCGTAAGCAGGGGTATGTGACCTACGATGATATCCTCGTAAAGTTTCCCGACGCCGAGCAAATTCTGGATCAGGTGGATGAGCTCTATGAAATTCTCTCCGCCCAGGGCATTGAGATCGTCGAGGCACCCTTGGACGTCGCGCCGGGAGAGGCGGCCCCGGAGGTGGAGACCCCCGCTCCGGCCGTCGAGGTTTCCGTCGATGATCCCGTCCGCAGGTACCTGAATCAGATCGGCGAGATGCCGATCCTCACGCGGGAGCAGGAGGTAGAGCTCGCCCAAAAAATAGAGCGGGCAGACGAACAGGCGAAGAAGAAGATGGTCGAGGCGAACCTGAGGCTTGTTGTCTCTGTTGCCCGAAGATATCAGGGCAGAGGCATGCCGCTTCCGGACCTGATCCAGGCCGGGAACCTCGGCTTGATCCGGGCCGTCGAGCACTTTGACTGGCGAAGGGGCTACAAGTTCAGCACCTACGCGACCTGGTGGATCCGGCAGGCGATCCTGCGGGCACTGGATGACACGGCCCGGACGATTCGCCTCCCCGTGCACATGAAGGAGGCCCTCAGCAAACTGGTGCGGGCCTCGAGGAAGCTCCGCCAGGAACTGGGCCGGGAGCCAACGACGGAGGAAGTGGCGTCGGAGATGAACCTGCCCGTGGAGCGGGTTCGGGAGATGCATGACATTACACGCAGACCCATTTCGCTGGACCTCCCCGTCGGCGCTGAAGGCGAGACCCGGCTGGGCGATTTCATCGAAGACCAGAGGGGCCCGGAGCCCGTGGAGACCATCTCGGCCGAAGACCTGAGGGCACAGCTTCAGGACATCCTGGAGACGCTCTCGCTGCGGGAGCGGGAAGTCTTGACCCTTCGATTCGGTTTGGAGGACGGCCGGCCCCATACGCTCGAGGAAGTCGGGCAGAAGTTCGGGGTGACACGGGAGCGCATTCGCCAGATAGAGTCCAAGGCGTTGAAGAAGCTTCGCCATCCCCTTCGCAAAAAGCTCCTGGAAGACTTTCTGGATTAGTCCCTTCCCCCGAGTGATGTCATTTCTCGCCTGTCGCCACGGAGACAGGCCCGGAAGCTCCCCATGAAGAATCAGAACCTGGCCAAGATGTTCTACGAGATTGCCGAGTACCTCGAAATGGACGGGGTGCCCTTCAAACCTTACGCGTACCAGAAGGCGGCCACAACCCTCGAGGCCATGAAGGAGGACGTTGAGGACCTTTATCAAAAGGGTGGTGTCAAGGCGCTGAAGGCGCTGCCCGGTGTCGGTGAGGCGATCGCTAAAAAAATAGAAGAATATTTGACGACGGGCAAGCTCAGGTACTACGAGGAATTTAAAGAGAAGATGCCCATCGATCTCGACGAGATCATCCGGGTGGAAGGCATGGGGCCCAGGCGGGCCAAGATCCTCTTCGAGAAGCTGGGTGTCAAGAACCTGAAGGAGCTGGAAGAGGTTGCAAGGGGCGGCAAGATCGCGCTGCTTTCCGGGTTTGGGGAAAAGACAGAAAAAAATATCCTCGAGGCTATCGAGTTTCTGAAGCGGAGCAAGGGGAGATTCCTTCTTGGCGATCTCCTGCCGGTTGCCGAGGAGGTCCTGGAGAAACTTCGCAAGGTTAAAGGGGTCGAACGCGCCGATATGGCGGGGTCGCTGAGGCGCATGAAGGAAACGGTCGGCGATGTGGATTTTCTCGTCATCTCCAGGGAGCCGGAAAGGGTGATGGATGTGTTCGTGTCCATGCCCGGTGTGGAAAAAATCTGGGGAAAGGGGAAGACCAAGTCCTCCGTGCGGATGGAAGCAGGATTCGATATGGACGTCCGTGTCATCGCGCCGGAGAGCTACGGCGCGGCCCTGCAGTATTTCACGGGTTCCAAGGAGCACAACATCACCTTGAGGACGATCGCTATCGACAGAGGGTTCAAGCTCAGTGAATATGGTCTCTTCAAGGGATCGAAGAACATTGCCGCGAAGACGGAGGAGGAGATCTATCGGCGGCTCGGTCTTCAATGGATCCCGCCGGAGATGCGGGAAGACCGCGGAGAGATCGGGCTGGCCGAAGAGGGGAAACTGCTTGATCTGGTCTCGCAGGAGGACATCCGGGGAGACCTGCACGTCCACAGTGACTGGGACGGAGGGAGCAACTCCATAGAAAAAATCGCTGAGACGGCACGGGAGATGGGCTATCAATATGTCGGGATTTCCGATCACACGAAGTTCCTGAAGATCGAGCGCGGCCTCGACGAGAAAAAAATCCTCGAGCGAAACAGGGAAATCGACCGTCTGAACGAAAAGCGACAGAAAGCC
>JAPLJU010000304.1 GCA_026388445.1 Deltaproteobacteria bacterium | reverse complement strand
ATGATATCCCCGAACTTGACGGTCCCATCCACTTCGGAGAGGATCGGGATCGAGAAGGGATCCCATTCCGCAATCCGGTCGCCGCGCTTGACCTGTTTTCCCTCCCGGACCTTCAGGTGCGCACCGTAGGGCACGGTGTATTTGCCGCGACTCCTTTCCTGATCATCGAGGACGTGGACTTCGCCGTTCCTGCTCATGACGACGAGTGTCCCCTCCCGGCCCTTGACGGGGTTGAAGTTGACGAACTTCACGGTCCCGTCATGCCGGGCTTCCAGCGTGGAGTGCTCCTCGAACTTCGCCGTCCCACCGATGTGGAAGGTTCTCATGGTCAGCTGTGTCCCCGGCTCTCCGATGGACTGCGCTGCGATGATCCCGACGGCCTCGCCGATGTTCACGAGATGACCATGGGACAGATCGCGGCCGTAGCATCTGGCACAGACACCATACCTGGATCTACAGGTGAGCCCCGAGCGGATCAGGATCCTTTCAATACCGGCGTGGTCAATCTTATCCGCCAGGGATTCGTCGATCTCTTCGTTGGCCTTGACCAGGACCTCCCCGGTGAAGGGGTCTTTGATGTCCTCGAGGGCCACCCGGCCGAGGACGCGCTCCCCGGCGGTTTCGATGATTTCCCCGCCCTCCATGAGGGCCTGGACATAAAGGCCGTCCATCGTCTTGCAATCCTCTTCCGTTACGATGCAGTCCTGGGCCACGTCGACCAGCCGACGGGTCAGGTACCCGGAATTGGCCGTCTTGAGGGCCGTGTCGGCAAGACCCTTGCGGGCACCGTGGGTGGAGATGAAGTATTGCAAAACGGTGAGGCCCTCCCTGAAGTTGGCCGTGATGGGTGTCTCGATGATTTCTCCGGAGGGTTTCGCCATGAGACCCCTCATGCCGGCCAGCTGCCGGATCTGGGCGGCGCTGCCCCTCGCACCGGAGTCGGCCATCATATAAATGGGGTTGAAGCTCTCGACTTTCTTTTTACCCTCCGCCGATGAAAGCTCCTGGGTGCCGATACTGGTGAGCATGGCATCGGCAACCTTTTCGGTGGCCTGTGCCCAGATGTCGATGACCTTGTTGTAACGCTCACCGTCGGTGATGAGCCCGTCCATGTACTGCTTCTGGACCTCCAGGACGTCCTTGTCCGCCTTCGTGATGATGTCTTTCTTGATCTCCGGGATCACCATGTTCTGAATGGAAATGGAGGCACCGGAGCTCGTGGCATATCGGAAACCCATGTCCTTCAGGCGGTCCGTCAGGATGACAGTCGCCTTGTCTCCGCAACTGCGGTAACAGAAATCGACGAGGTTGGCCAGTTCCTTCTTGTTCATCACCTTGTTGATGAGATCGAAGGGGATGTCGGGAGGCATGATCTCGTACAGGATCACCCGGCCCACCGTTGTTTCCTTGAGGGTGCCGTTCATGCGCACCTTGACCCTCGCATGGAGCGACGCCTCGCCGGCATCGAAGGCACGCCGGACTTCTTCGGGATCGGAAAAGACCATGCCCTCTCCCCTGGCGCCGGTCCGGAACCTCGTCATGTAGTAGATCCCCAGAACGATGTCCTGGCTGGGCACGATGATGGGCTTGCCGTTCGCCGGTGAGAGGATGTTGTTGGTCGACATCATGAGCACCCGGCATTCCACCTGGGACTCGATGGAAAGCGGGATGTGGACAGCCATCTGGTCCCCGTCGAAATCGGCGTTGAAGGCCGTGCAGACCAGGGGGTGGAGCTGAATGGCCTTGCCCTCGATGAGCACAGGCTCAAAGGCCTGCATCCCGAGCCGGTGGAGCGTCGGTGCACGGTTGAGGAGCACGGGATACTCGCGCACCACCTCGTCCAGGGCATCCCAGACCTCCGGCGTTTCCCGCTCGACCATTTTCTTGGCGCTCTTCACCGTGGTGACGTAGCCTTTCTGCTCGAGACGGTTATAGATGAAGGGTTTGAAGAGCTCGAGGGCCATCTTCTTTGGAAGACCGCACTGGTGGAGGCGAAGGTCTGGACCGACGGTGATGACGGACCGTCCGGAGTAATCCACGCGTTTGCCGAGCAGGTTCTGACGGAACCGGCCCTGCTTCCCCTTGAGCATGTCGGAAAGCGAGCGCAGGGGCCGTTTGTTTGAACCCGTGATGGCTCGGCCGCGTCTGCCGTTGTCGAAGAGGACGTCCACGGCCTCCTGGAGCATGCGTTTCTCGTTGCGGATGATGATCTCGGGGGCATTGAGCTCCATGAGACGCTTGAGCCTGTTGTTGCGGTTGATCACGCGCCGGTAGAGGTCATTGAGGTCGGAGGTGGCAAACCGGCCGCCCTCCAGGGGGACCAGCGGCCTCAGGTCCGGGGGAATGACAGGCAGAACGGTGAGGATCATCCACTCGGGCTTATTTTCCGATCTCTGGAGCGCCTCGATGACGCGGAGCCGCTTGATGAGTTTCTTTCGCTTGGTGTCCGATGTGGCATCTGCCAGCTCCGCCCGGAGCTCGACATTGAGCGACTCGAGGTTCATTTCCTCGAGGAGCTTCCGGACCGCCTCGGCGCCGATGCCCGCGACAAAACCGTCCGTGCCGTATTTTCCCCGAGCCTCGATCAACCGCTCCTCGGTCAGGAGTTCCTTCTTCCGAAGGGGCGTGTTCTTGGGGTCCAGCACGATCCACGATTCGAAGTAGAGGACTTTCTC
>JAPLJU010000101.1 GCA_026388445.1 Deltaproteobacteria bacterium | reverse complement strand
TAATCTCTTGGAGGATAAAAGGTACTCCATGGAAGAAAAAAGACCCAGCCCGGATGCACTCTTGAAGGAAGCCGAGCGCGAGGAAAAGAAAAAGGGGCGGCTGAAAATATTTATCGGCTATTCCCCCGGCGTCGGCAAGACTTACACCATGCTCAGCGAAGCCCATGTCCTCAAGAGTCGCGGTGTAGATATCATTGCCGGCGTTGTGGAGACCCACCATCGCGATGAAACGGAGATGCTTCTCTCGGACCTCGAAGTGATTCCCCGGCGACGGGTTGAATACATGGGAATTGTTCTCGGAGAACTTGATCTTGACGCCGTTCTTGCCCGGCGTCCTTCCGTTGTGCTCGTTGACGAACTCGCCCATACAAACGTCGGCGAGAGCCGGCATCCTAAACGCTATCAGGACATCGAAGAGCTGCTTGATAGCGGTATCGACGTATACACCACGGTAAACATTCAGCACTTTGAGAGCATGAACGATGTGGTGGCAAAGATCACGGGAGTGCGCATGCAGGAGACCCTCCCGGATAGCTTCCTGGATCGAGCAGATGAGGTACAGGTGATCGACATCCCCTGGGAAGAACTGCTTCAGAGGCTCAAGGAAGGGAAGGTGTACTTCCCCGAGCAGGCCCGGCACGCCATGAAGAACTTCTTCCAGCTCGGTAATCTTTTCGCCCTCCGGGAACTCATGCTTAACCTGGTCGCGCGCAAGGTGGATAGCGAACTTCTGAACTACATGAGGGCCAGAGCCATACCCGGACCCTGGCCCGTATCAGAAAGGCTGGTCGTGTGTATTGCGGCCAGCCCCTACGCGAAACAATTGGTTCGCAAGGCCTATACCATCGCCAAGGACACCCATGCGGAGTGGTATGCCCTTTATGTTTCAACCGCGTCCGTTACGGGTCTGTCGGTCAAGGAACGGGCCTATTTAACGGAGGCATTGAATCTGGCGGAAGAGCTCGGTGCAAAAGTAATGACCCTGACAGGAACGGATATCGCCAATGAAATTTTGCGTTTTGCCCGTGAATACAATATGACACGCATCGTCATCGGAAAACCACTCCGATCCATGATCATCGGGTTTTTGAAGGGTTCTCCGGCTTCTCGACTTCTCCATTCGCAGAATGAGTTCGAGCTGCATCTCATCACACCGACGATTGAAAAAAAAGAGACAGAGATGCAAGTGCCTTCAGGGCGACTCCCGTTTTCGCCGAAAGAGTACCTCCTGTCTCTGGTCATGGTCGCCTTGATCACCTTGGTGAACCTGTTTCCTCTGCAGCAGATCCTTAATCCACTATCGCTTCTATTCGTTTACCTGCTTGCACCGATCGTGTGTGCCCTGCTATATGGCACGGGGCCTTCTCTCTTCGCCTCGATTGCGAGTCTGCTGGCGTTTGATTATCTATTCACCGATCCGAAATATAGCCTTTCCATGAAAGACCCTCATGAAATGATCGGCGCTATTGTCTTCTTCGTAACGTCGATCGTTATCGGGCAGCTTGTCAAGACGACACGAAAGCAAAATCTGGCATTGCAGTATCGCCTTGAACGGGTATCCCTTGCCGAGGAATTGAGCAAGGAATTACTGACGCTGCCGCCTGCTGAGCAGCTGGTGGAGGAGCTTGCCCGCTGTTCCGGTGATGCGTTGAATGTTCTGACACTCCTGCGCACAACCATTCTCAATGATATCAGCCAACTGATGATCAAGTATGTAGCAAGGACCCTTGATGCACCATCCTTCGTGCTTTTTAAGGTGAAAGAGGGCGGGTTGCAGGTCTGGGCCCGAAGCAGGCCGGAAGTGGAGATCAGCCAGAATGAACTGGCCGTTGCCGAATGGACTTACTCCCGGGGCGAGATCGCAGGCTGCGGTACGGGAACCCTTTCGAGTATCCAGTATTTCTTCATGCCGATCAAATCCCAGGATGAGACGATAGGGGTCATGGGCATTCAGTACGATTTCAAAAGCCTTCTGCCCGAACAGCGTCATCTCCTGGGAACGATATCCAATCTCACATCTCTTGTGGCAGCAAGGTGGGTAAAAATATGACGGGCTGAGGAATCACGGCCCAAGACGCATATTTCATCGTGTGCGATCACTTCTCGCAAAAGAGAACTGAGGCGTAAGTGACGGCACTCTGCGTCGCGGCTTCATCATAGGTTTCGTAGGCCATCAAGCTGCGATGGCTGCCCTGAAGGAGGTCGGAAAGCAGGATGATGGCTGGAAGCCCGCAGACTTTGTACTGGTCTTTCGTTTCGACGGCATTTTCAAAAATCTTTTCCGTTTCACCCTGCAGGAGGAAGGACAGGATTTTCTCGTCATTGGATCGGGTGCGGGGAAGAAGGGCATCGGCCGGCAGGGTGTCTCCGAATTTCAGGCCCACGTGGGCGAAATCCACACCGGCCACACAGAGGACCTTTCCGTCTTGCTCCCGGACGACGTCCACCAGGGCGGCGAGCATGGCCTGGTAACGCTCATCCCCGAAGAGATTTTCACTGCCGAGGATGAACTCATGCAGGCTGCCGCAGAGAATGGGTACGATGGGGGTTGAGTTTTTCAGGTAGTGGTGGATGAAGAGGGTCTGGAACTCGATGGAATGCTCCATCTTGTGGCCGAAGTCGTCGGAGGAGAGGGTCCCCTTTGGGAGTTTTTTCCGGAGGTCTCTCACGAGATCCCTGTCGGCCGGAAGCTCGCCGTAGGGTGTGAGATAACTCTTCTCGGACAGGGAGTAGAGACCATCCTGAGGGTTGTGGTTCACACCAAGGAGAATGATGAGGTCGTAAGACTTTCCCCTGAGCGACCGGTAGGCATCGATGTAGGTTCTCTGGGCCACCTGGATATCGATGTGGGGGGAGAGTATCCCGCAAATGTGATTGTGGTCCTGTTCATCATCCGGCGGAAGGGTGCGTTCGATCTCCTCGATGAACTGCGCAAGCCTCCTCGGGTCGGTGTCGTAGCATTTTCCACCATGAACGAAGGCGCGCTTTGCCTCGCGTCCGAACTCTTCCCGGATCTTTTGCATTTTTTCACGGAATAGATCGCTGTCCAGGAGAAAGGTTCTGTCCAGTTGATTGAGAAAGGACTCGATCTCGGTCTGGAAGATCAGGCGTCCGCCCTGCCGGCTCATCATCTCCATCTGGATGTTCCGGACGTCGTGACGCCCGTCGAGAAGCTCGAGGAGAGGCAAAAGGCTCATGTCGACAGCCACCATCCGGCCGCCGAGCTGAAAGGGGTCACTGAACATGATGACCCGGCGTCCCTCCAGGGTGGAGGCGACCATCTGGATGTCCGATCTCAACCGGGGTTTTTTCATGGCTCCTTGACGTATTCCCTTTTTATCGTCTTTGTCAGTTTGCCGTTGCCCTTCGGCATCAGGCCCACACCCCTGCGATGCGCCGCCCGCAGTAGCCGCATTTACCGTTTTTGACGCGGTTTTCCGTCACCGAGAACCCGACCCGGTTGATGATCTTCTTCTTGCAACCGGGGCAGTAGGTGTGATTGGAGTCCGCGTTGGGAACATTTCCCACGTACACATGATGAAGCCCCTCGGAAAGGGCGGTTTTCCGCGCGTCTTCCAGGAACGAAATCGAGGTGGGAGGCAGGTGTGTCAGCTTGTACTGGGGGTGAAAGCGCAGGAAGTGAACAGGGTGATCGGGGCCCAGGTTCTTCAGGAACCACCCGCACATCTGTTTCACCATCTCCATCCGGTCCGTGTAAGTGGGGACGATGAGGACGATCATCTCCAACCAGACCCCTTCTGCCTTCAGGATCTTCAGGGTGTCCAGGACGGGGCTAAGCCGCCCGGCGTTGAGTATCTGATACATCTCGTCGGAGAAGCCCTTGACGTCGATGCGCGCCGCCGAGAGGTTTTTGCAGAGCTCCAGAAGAGGCTCCCTGTTGATGAATCCGTTGGAGACCCACACACCCCCCACGTTCCGCTTTCGCGAGAGCCGGAAGGTGTCGAGCGCATATTCCAGGGCCGTCGTTGGCTCGTTGTAGGTGAATGCAATGGTCCGGCATTTTGCCTCGATGGCCTTCTCGACGGCGGCCTCCGGATAGAGGGTGTAGCAACTCACGTCTTCGGGTTTCACCTGGGAAATCTGCCAGTTCTGGCAGTTCAGGCAGTGGAAACTGCAGCCGGTGGTGCCGATGGAAAAAGACGATGAGCCGGGCAGGAAGTGATAAAAAGGTTTCTTCTCGATGGGATCCACATGCACGGCACAGGGATTCCCGTACACCAGGGTATAGAGCTTGCCGTCCTTGTGGACGTGGGACTGACATCGGCTTCGGGCATTCGGGGGCAGAAGGCACATGTTGGGGCAGGTGAGGCACTGGACATTGCCGCCCGAGACCCTTTTGAACATGACCTCCGTGGACCACTCCCAAATCTTCCCGGGGGCGTCATTCAGTGTGACTTTTTTTTCGTTCCGGCCCGATGAGGAGGCCCACCCGGCAAAGGCACGGCAGGGGAGTCCCGATATTGCGCAGACGAGCCCCGCCTTGAGGAGACCCCTCCTCGTCATCTTGAGAAAGCGTGCCTGATCTGCCGGTTCTTTCATCTCTCGCGGATTCTTGTTTCCCCTGGAAGGTCTTTTTCCTGCACGGTGAGTCCGTTTGAAGCCATCATATCATGAACATCTGGAATGCCAATCATTTTTTACCGCCTTGCGAATCGACTCTGGGGATCAGGCGTAGCTTCTCCAGAGGGCGAGGCCTGTGATCATGAGAATCTTGATGGCAAGGAGGATGAGGCAGGTCATGTAGATGCCCGCTGCGGGGATGAGGAAGAGGCTCACCGCCGCGGCCCCCAGGCTTGCCCCGAAAAGGTCGGCCGCATAGAGGGAACCCGCCGTCTCGCCGGGAGAGGAAGATATAAGCCTTGAGGCCACGGGGAATTCCGCTCCTGTGAGGACCCCGATGATAGCCGTGAGGAAGGCGAAGGCCGGGTCCGTCATGAGTCCTCTGCCGAAGGCGAGGGCCAGCATGTAGATGACGGTGTATGCCAGGATGGCCGCTTCCAGTCCCAGAAGGGTGCCTTTTCCGATGCGCCCGCCCCGTTCGATGATCCGGCTGGCTGCAAGGCTACCGGCGGCCAGCCCGAACATGAAAGAGGCCACGATGAACCCGATACCGGTGTAAACGGTTCCATGAAGGATCTGGTAACTCAACAGGATGACAATCTCCATGGCCGAGGCGAAACATCCTGTTGTGAAGAGTGTTTTTCTGACCATGCCGATGCGAAGGAAGTAAAACAGAAATAGCACAGCGACTCCGACCAGGATGGGGCCGTGGTTCTTCCCGAACATCGAAAGCCAGAGCTTCATCCGGAAAAAGAAGGCTACGGGTCGAAAGTCTCTGTTCTCCGGGACGTCATCCCGGAGGCTGGCCGCCACAAAGGCGACCCGGTCCGGTGTGACGCGGCCCGTGAGATAATGGCGGTTCACATAGGTCGTCGGGATTTTTTTCGCTTCGATGAGGGCCGCCACGTCTGCGGAGAGGAGCCCGTCGGAGGCTATGAATATGTTCCTGTCCCCGGGAATGATGAGGACATTCTTGAAGACCCCCCGCAGGGTCCGCCTGAGCGACGAGAGGAGGGCTGCCTGGTCGGGGCTGATGTAATTCTCGGCGCCCGGCACGGCGAAGCCGAAGACACCTCCGGGGCGGAGGCGTGATTTTACTGCCTCGAAGAATTCCCCGGTAAAGAATCGGTTGAGTTGCAGGGCGTCCGGCGGCGGCACATCCAGGAGAACCGCGTCGTATGTTTCAGTGGCCCTCTCGACGTACTTTCTTCCATCCTCGAGATGAAGGCGTACGGCCTCCGGGTGCCGGACCCCAAGATGCCGCAGCCCCAGCTCGATGATGGCGGGGTCCAGCTCCACGCAGTCCAGACGCTTCACCCTGTATTTGAGGATCTCATCGGTCACGCCGGACACGCTACCGGAGATGAGCATCACAGAGCGTAGCTCCGGGATCTGGGGAAGGGCGTAATGGACGATTTCCTCGTTCGCGAATGTGTTGGGGATCGAGAAGAGGTGCCCGCCGTTTTCAAAGAAAGAGATCTGGTCGTGCTCCCGCGTGATGACAATCCGTCCGTAGGGGGATTCGCGAAAATCCACGATCTCCTGACCCATGAAGAGGCGCTGCAGGGTGAACTTCTCGACAGGGATAAAAAAGGCGGAAATGGCAAGGATGACCCCGGAAAAACCGAGAATGTAAGCCGTTGAAGAGCGGGTTCTCCAGCCGGATGGAAGCAGGAGGAAGGCGATAAGGCAAAGCAGAGCCGGCACGAGGAGGGAAGTGAGGTTCCCGAAAAAATGAACCAGGACGAAGGTGAAGAGAAGCCCGCCCGCGATACTGCCGAGGCTGTCGAGAAAATAGATCCGGCCGATGGCCTCCCTGCCGGGTTTTTCCTCGGCATGCAGACTGCAGGCGAGTGTGAGAAGGG
>JAPLJU010000291.1 GCA_026388445.1 Deltaproteobacteria bacterium | reverse complement strand
AAGATGGAGGTGACGACATGAAAAACAAATACCTGGCCTGGTCGGTTATCCTTGCCTTTCTGTGCGTATCGAGTTGCGCAACCGTACCCTCCGTGCCCGAGGAGCACCAGGGCGCGGCGAAAGGGGCGGCCGTTGGCGCCGCGGCCGGGGCTGTTCTGGGGGCTGTCATGGGCGGTGACGCGAAGAGCGCCGTCGTCGGCGGCCTCATCGGCGGTCTCGTGGGCGGTGTCATCGGTCACTACTATACGGACCAGAAGAAAACAGGACCGGACACGGCCAAAAAGCACAACTACGACCCCGCCAAAGGCCCCCTGCTGAAAATCGAGGAAGCATCTGTCATCCCTCAGACCGTAAGCCCCGGCGATACGTTGGAGATGAAAATGACCTATGCCGTTCTCACGCCAGGGGAGGAAGCCCAGATGGAAATCACCGAGAAACGGGAGATCCGCCTGAACGACGAACTTGTTGGAAATCCCGAGGTCAAGGTAAGCCGTAAAGGGGGTACCTATGCCTCGAGCGTTCCCCTGACACTGCCTGCTTCCGCCAAAAAGGGTCTGTATGTCGTTGTCAGCACGATTCAATCTGAAACGCTTTCGGACACGATCCAGACAGCCTTTACCGTGAGGTAAATTTACGTGGGTGAGTCCGACAGGCCGCGCAAGGCTGGTCGGCCTCGCCGGTTGTTTCCCTGTTGACGGGTTGGATTCTCTCTGCTTATTCCAACGCCCGTTCCTTCTTGACTCCCTTGCCGTAGCGCTCTTCAAGAAGTCTCACCATGTCGAGGCCCGTCAGGGTCTTCATCTGCTCAAAAAAAGAGTTCACCGATCCGGCGAGGCTTCCGACCAGGTGCGGCAGTCCCCCTCCATTTCCACCCCCGCCTCCGTCGACGACGGTCAGCCGTTCCACGTTGAGGTTCGACGCGATGACTTTGGAGACGTGGCTCACGAGCTCGGGCAGCAACTGGATCATGAAGAGTTCCCGGCTGTCTTCGCGTTCCCACTGTTCGCGCAGGAGTTTCAAAGCATCGGCCTTGGCCTTGCCTTCCTCAAAGGTGTATGCGGCCTGGCCGATGGCCTTGAGCCTCAGGGCCTCTTTTTCCGCCTCGGCGGGAATGACCACCTCGGCCTGGTATTTCAGTTTGTTAGTTTCCACGCGCTTCGCTTCGAGGTCTTTCGTTTCCCCCATGCGCGCGATATCACCTGCGATCTTGGCTTTCTCTTCAGCGCGGTTTGCCTCAGCCCTCCATGTGGCCTGTGCCGTTTTGAACTCGAGCTCTGACTTCGCAACGGCCTTTTTTGACTCAATCTCGGCAATTTCGGCGACCCGTTTGCTCTCGGCTTCTTTCTGGCTGGCCTCGGCATTGGAGGTGGCCTCCACGATCCGGGCATCCCTCTGAACCTCGGCGTTCTTCTTCCGGGCGATGGCCTCGAGGTAGCCCTTGTCGTCCTTGATCTCCTGGATCTTCAGGGTGTCCAGTACCAGGCCCAGTCTCTGCATGTCCTCCCTTGCCTCCCGGGCCACCTGCTGAGCCAGGGCGATCCGGTTGGCGTTCGCCTCCTCGGGCTCCATGGTGGCCAGGACCCCCCGGAGCGTTCCTTCCAGGATCTCGCGGGCCGTCGTAGCGATGGCCGTCGAACTCTTGCCGAGAAAACGCTCGATGGCATTGCCCAGGCCCTGCTCCAGCGAGCCCGCGATCTTCACGTTGGCCATGGCCTTCACATTGACGGGGATAGTCCCTCTCGTGAGCGCCCCCGTCACGTCCATCTCGATGGGCATGGTGCTCAGAGACAAGGTACTGACCGTTTCGATGAGAGGGGTCTTCAGGGCCCTGCCGCCCCGGATAACCCGGTAACCGACATAGCCTTTTTCCCTGTCCTTGAATTTGCGACCCGAGAAGATCATGACCTCGTTGGGCTGGCAGATCTTCATGTTGGCCTTGATGTATATCACGACAATCATGACGGCCAGCGCACCCAGCAGGATGCTCAACATTTCGATGTTCATAACCCATCCTCCATATGATTTTATCTTATGAATCTTTCGCTGCTCGGTCTATCTGACTTGCAGACTTTGGGTCTGCTCGAATTTTGAGTTTTTAGTTTTGAGTTTTGAGTTAATCTAATCTATTTTTATTTATTCAATATTTTTAGCCACTAACCCCTCGTCACTCTTCACTGCACTTGTTGCTCACAACTCACATCTGACCACTCACAACTGCGGGCTCCGGCCCGCTATATATCGTAGTAGAGGGCAAACTCGTACGGATGCGGCCTCAGCCGGATCATGTCGTCCTCCCTCTTGCGCTTGTATTCAACCCATACCTTGATGAGGTCCTCCGTGAAAACGCCACCCTTGAGGAGGTAGGCGTGGTCCTTCTCCAGGTTGTCGAGGACCTCCGAGAGAGACCCGGGTGTGGCCCGAATGTGTTTCTTCTCCTCCATTGAGAGTTCGTAGATATCATGGTCGATCGGGGGAGGGGGCTCGATCTCGTTTTCGATCCCGTCGAGGCCCGCCATGAGCATCGCCGCGAGAGCCAGGTAGGGGTTGCAGGAGCAGTCGGGGCAGCGAAACTCGATGCGCTTGGCCTTCTCGCTCTGGGAGTACATGGGGATCCGGACACAGGCGCTCCGGTTTCTCTGGGAGTAAACCAGGTTGATCGGTGCCTCGTAACCCGGCACCAGTCTCCGGTAGGAGTTCGTTGTCGGTGATGTAAAGGCCAGAAGCGAGGGCGCGTGGTGCAGAAGTCCCCCGATATAGTGACGGCAGATCTGGCTGATCCCGCCGTAACCGCCGGGATCGTAGAAGAGGTTTCTGCCGCCCCTCCAGAGACTCTGGTGGACGTGCATCCCCGAACCGTTGTCCATGAAAAGGGGTTTGGGCATGAAAGTGACGGTCTTGCCATGTTTATGGGCCACGTTCTTGACAACGTATTTATATTTCATGAGCATATCGCCCGTGTTCACGAGCGTGTTGACCCGGACCCCGATCTCGCACTGTCCCGCCGTGGCCACCTCGTGGTGATGGAGGATCACGGGGATGCCGACCTCGGTCATCACCTTGCACATCTTGGCCCTCAAGTTCTGGAGGCTGTCCGTCGGGGGAACGGGGAAGTAACCTTCCTTGTAGCGGGGTTTGTAGCCCAGGTTCGGTCCCTCTTCCCTCCCGGTGTTCCAGGACCCCTCCACGGAGTCGATCCGGTAGAAGCCCGAGTGCTGGTTCTGGTCGTATCGGATGTCATCGAAGATGTAAAACTCGGGCTCCGGCCCGAACCAGACCGTGTCGGCGATACCGCAGGCAGAGAGGTACCGCTCCGCCTTCTGGGCCACGTTGCGGGGATCCCTGGAGTAAGGGATCTGCGTAATGGGGTCCTTCACGTTGCAAATCATGCTGAGTGTCGGATCCGCCATAAAGGGGTCCACGAAGGCCGTGGCCGAATCAGGCCGCAGCAGCATGTCGCTTTCGTTGATGGGCTGGAAACCCCGGATGCTGGAGCCGTCAAATCCAAGGCCGGAGATAAACAGGTCCTCAGCGAGATCCTGGATCGGTATCGTGATATGCTGCCACATCCCCGGGATATCGGTAAATTTCAGGTCGATGAATTCCAGCTGCCTGTCTTTGGAATATCGAGTCAATTCTTTCAGGTTCATTTTATCCTGCCTCCCGTCTATCCGATCGCCCTTCCGCCGCGTTCACCGGTCCGGATTCTCACGACCTCGAAGAGATCGAGGACGAATATCTTTCCGTCGCCGATCTCCCCGGTGCGAGCCCCTTTTACGATGGCGCCGACGGTGGGCTCGACGAAGTCCTCGTTGACGGCGATCTCGAGTTTGACCTTTTTGAGGAGTGTGCCGGCTTCCTTTGCACCTCTGTAGACCTCGGTGAGGCCCTTCTGTCGGCCGCGCCCGAGGACGGTGGAAACGGTCACCAGGTTTACCTCGATATCCTCGAGGGCCTTCATGACTTCATCCAGCTTGTGCGGTTGTATGATCGCAACAATGTATTTCATCTTATTGTCCTCCTACTCCACCAGCGTATAAGCCGATTCGCTGTGCTGGGTCAGATCGAGGCCGATGATCTCCTGCTTCTGTTCCACACGCATACCGATCAGGGCGTCGACAAATTTGTAGAGAACCCATGTCATCGCGGCCGCGTAGGTCGCGGCGACCAGAACGAGGAAACACTGCACGAGAAACTGTTGCATATTCCCAAACAGAAGACCGTTGGCCCCTGCCTCGTTTACGGCTTTTTCGGCGAAGATGCCGGTCGCGATGGTCCCCCATATGCCGCCGATGCCATGAATGCCGAAGACATCGAGTGAGTCGTCGTATTTAAACCTGGTCTTTATCCTGGCCACAGCGATGTAACAGAAGATACTCACGAAAATACCGATGAAGATGGCGTTCATGGGATTCACAAATCCGCAGGCCGGTGTGACGGCGACCAGTCCGGCGACAGCGCCTGTCACGACACCGAGGACCGTGGGCGATCCGTACTGCTGCCATTCGATAAGGGCCCAGGTGAGCCCGGCTGCGGCGGTAGCCACGTTGGTGGTCACAAAGGCGTTAGCGGCCAGTTCGTTGGCCGCGAGGGCGCTGCCGGCGTTGAAACCGAACCACCCGAACCACAGCAGCGCTCCGCCCAATACCGTGAAGGGCAAATTGTGGGGTGTGAAAGTATGTTCATCAACGCCGATCCTCTTGCCGATGAGTAATGCCAGGACCAGGGCCGATACACCGGAACTGGTGTGAACAACAATCCCCCCGGCAAAATCCAGTGCCCCCAGGTTTCTGAGCCAGCCCCCAATACCCCAGCCCCAGTGTCCGAGGGGGTCGTAAACGAAGGTCGCCCACAAAATCGTGAAGACGAGGAAACCGGAAAATTTGATTCGTTCGGCGT
>JAPLJU010000163.1 GCA_026388445.1 Deltaproteobacteria bacterium | reverse complement strand
CCAATCCCCACGTAGGGGGTAAAAGAAAAAGGCAGTCCCCCCTTGAAGGTATAACCGAGATCGAGTTCGACCTTCCGGAAATCGTTTTCCGTGGTCTGCTTGAGGGGAATGCCCGTCTGAGTGGAGCCATCGTAGTCCGTGTCATCCACCACGGACGTCTCGGCGAAGAGGAGGATGTAGCCGCTATCATTCGCAAAATAGTTGTAGTAGAATCTCAGCGCCGTGATCCACTCTTTCTCTGTGCTCTTCAGCGGCGGCGTCACGTCCTCTTTGTAATCATAATAGTAGTAATTAAGAGCAAGACCGATCCGGTGGGGCTGTCTCGGGATGGATCCCGCCGTCTCGTTGACGACACCGGCTTTTTCGATCTGTCCGATCCTGTCCGAGTTAGCCGCGACCATCATCCATTCGGAGCCGGCTGACATCCGCATCATGTCCCCGCTCGTCCCGTAAGTGCCGGGCGGCTTGTCCGGGTGCTTCGATTCGATCCATGGTGAGAGCACTTCAGCCGATGCGGGCACCGCCAGGAACAGCAACGCCAGGGTGATGAAGATCCTCTTTTTCATATCCTCCGCCTCCAGGTTTTTTCTCTTTCAATATTTGATTTCTGCTGATTTTGCATGTATCAAAACATGTGATGCAAAATCCATGTCTTTCTGAATGTCCCAGTCATGCAACAGGGGATCCCCGGGGTAAACTCGGAACGCACGTCGGCCCAGGGATCTGAAAGTACGTCGAAGGACAGGAAAAGGGCTTTATACAGGCACTTTTCTTGCAGATTTCACGCTTTTACAAGCGCGGTCCGCCCCGCCGAAAGGTGACAAACAGCCGTATGCCAAAGAAGCAAAAAGTCACAGGAAAAAAAACCGCCGCCGTGAAGAAGATCGATAAGCGTCAATCGATAGAAAAAATCATCAAAAAAAACAAGGTGATATCAGATTGGCTGCGTGAGGGTGGACCCGGCAGGGGTGAACTGCTGATGATCCTCACTGAGAAGCTCCCCAGGGCCGACCGTAAAAAGCTTGAGCGGACTGCCGATGCGGTCATCGAGCTGGGAGCCGATCTCGTTAGACGCATAATTGAAATAGAAAGGGAAAACAGGCAGTTACGATCACTCAGCCTGACCGACGAACTGACGGGTCTCTACAACAAGCGTTTTTTCAAGATGCAGCTCGGCGTCGAGATGGCGCGTACGAAGCGCTCGGGACAGCCCTGCTGCTTGGCCATCCTCGACTTTGACAACTTCAAGGAAATCAACGACAGCCTGGGTCACTCCGAGGGAGACCGGTTCCTCACGGAGATGGGCCTGCTCATGCGTGACCGGCTCCGCCCCACGGACTTTCTCTGCCGCCTGGGGGGAGACGAGTTCGGCATCCTCATGCCGGCAACGGGCCTGGTCGACGCCATCGGTATCGCCCGAAGGCTCCAGCAGTTCATCACCGACATCCACTGGAAGAAGTGCATCATCACGGCGAGCATCGGCATGGCGGAGTTCGACCCCGCCACGAAGGTGGCACTGGATGAGTTCTTCAACCTGGCTGACATAGAGCTCTACAGGGCCAAAAAAGACGGCAAGAACAAGATTTCCTACACGGGGGTCATCGATAGGCGCATCGCTGCAGCCGAGCCTGTAAGCCTCCAGGAACGAGAGCTGCTGTTGAAGGTCAAAGACGAGACGCCCCAAAGGTAAGGCATCTTATTTCGAAGATTCGAAACGGGCAGAAGGTGAAAGACATGAAAACCAGAAAAAAGAGAAATCCCATCATCGTGTGCGTCACAAGCGGTAAGGGTGGCGTGGGAAAGACCTTTCTCACGGTCAACCTTGCCGCAGCGCTGGCGAAGAAGGGTAAGAAAATCCTCGTCGTCGACTGCGATTTCGGTCTCGCCAATATGGACATCATGCTGGGCATCCGGCCCGTCCGGACCATGAAGGATGTCGTCTTCGGCGAGGCAACGCTTCAGGACGTCATCGTCAAGACAACGGGGGGCTTTGACCTCGTTCCCGCATGCTCCGGTGTGAGGGACATGGCCCAGCTTCTTTATGAACGGATAGAGATGATCAAGGAGATGCTCCTGTCACTCGAGGGCTATGATCTGATTCTTCTGGACACCGGTGCCGGCATGACAGAGGTCGTTCTCCAGTTTAACCTGCTCGCCAACCGGAACATCCTCGTCATCAACCGCGAACTCACCTGCCTGAACGATGCTTACGCGATGATCAAGGTCCTGTACCAGCTTTTCGGCAGGGACTCCTTCGACATCATTGTCAATTCTTTGATGGACGAGAAGGAGGGCGATCGGATCTTCCGCCACTTCGATTCCATCTGCAGGCGGTTTCTCGGGTTTCCCCTGACGCATCTCGGGTCTCTGCGCCACGACGAGGATGTGCCGCGATCGATCATGAACCAGGAAATCCTGGTG
>JAPLJU010000026.1 GCA_026388445.1 Deltaproteobacteria bacterium | reverse complement strand
TTATGGCCCTCCGGAGAATTGTCGGCACGGCTCCCCAGACAGGGCTCAAGAAAGAGGATCGGGCAGCGAATGTGCGCGGGGCTTTTGAACTCGGGGACCGGCAGCGGATCAAAGGGAAAAAGGTGCTTCTCATCGATGATGTCTATACAACGGGTAGCACCGTCAGGGAATGCGCAAGGATTTTATTGAGAGGGGGAGCCAGGAGCGTGGGGATCCTCACCCTCGCACGGGCCACATAGGAGGATCTATGCGTAAAATGTTATCGCGACACGAACTGAAGAAAGAGATCGACAAACTGAAGAAGGCGGGGAAGAAGATCATCTTCACGAACGGCTGCTTCGACATCCTCCACACCGGTCACACGCGCTACCTGCGGGAAGCCAGGAAACTCGGCGACATCCTGGTCGTCGGGGTCAACAGCGACGCCTCCGTCAGGGCGATCAAGGGCTCAAAGAGGCCCATCGTGCCCCAGGCTGAGCGTGCCGACATCATGGCCTCCCTCGAATCCGTCGATTTCGTCATCCTCTTCGACGAAACCACGCCGCTGGAACTGATCGAGTATCTCAAGCCCCACACCATCGTGAAAGGCGGAGACTGGGCCGAGAAAGATATCGTGGGAGGAGAGGCTGTCAGGAAATGGGGCGGCGCCGTGGCCGTCATTCCCGAAATCAAAGGAGCCTCCACGACCAACATCCTTGAGAAGATTCTGCAGCTCTACGGCCTTCAAAAGTGAGCGACACCTCACGGCGCCATGAACGTCATTTTTTTCTTTACAAATTTTTTATTTTTCTGTATAGGATAGCGCCTTAAAACAATATGAGGGCCTCCCCCGAGGCAGAGATGTTGGCCGATGAAGCCTGAAAAACTCAAGCATTTCAAGAAGCTGCTGAATCAGAAGATCAACGACCTTCTGACGGAGGCCGGAAAAACGGTCTCCGAGATGACGGATGAAAAAGAGAACTTTCCCGATCCCAACGACAGGGCATCGCTGGAGTCGGACAGGAACTTCGAGCTGAGGATCAGAGACCGTGAACGAAAGCTGATCGGCAAGATGCAGGAAGCCCTCAAGCGGATCGATGACGGCACCTTCGGAGTCTGCGAGATATGTGAAGGCCCAATCTCCGAAAAACGACTGATGGCCAGGCCCGTCACGACCCTCTGCATCGACTGCAAGACCAAAGAAGAAAAGCTCGAAAAACTCAGGGGCGAATAATCTCACCTCTTTCCCCTTCCGCAGGAGCCTTTCCAGATACGATCCACTCTTCCTCGAACCTCAAAATCTACGCTGGATGCCGTTTCAAAACCGGCCATCTTCTTTATTCAAACGCTTCAAATCCATTTCGTCTTGGGATATAATTCCCCCGCTTTGCCGGTAGGCGCTTTCTAAGTCTGCTTGACCGTCTACGAGAAGCTTCAGAGGAGTTTGACCGCATGTTTGTCGAGGTTGCCGTCAACATCAGATCACCGAAGACCTTTTCCTACGAGGTGCCCGCGGACCTTGAAACAGATGTCGCCGTTGGGAAGCGTGTATTCGTCCCCTTGGGGAAGAGGTCCGTCACCGGCTACATCCTTCAGGTTCTTGAAACGGTGAGCCTCGGGGAAACAAAAAAGCTCCTTCAGGTTCTGGATCGCGAGCCCCTCTTCAATGAGGAGGACCTGCGGTTCTATCGCTGGGCAGCAGATTACTACCTCTACCCCCTGGGAAAGATGCTCAGTGAAATCCTGCCCGGCGGCATCGACATCGAAAGTCTTCTGTGGATCACCCTCACGGAACCGGGATATCGAGCGGATGGATCCGACAGGGCCCGGGAAGAGGAACTTTCCGACATCCAGCACCGGGTCATCTCGATCCTCGGGGAGGCTCCGGCCAGCTTTTCCGTCAAACAGCTCTGCCGGAAAATAGGGCGGAAACCGCTCACCTCGGACTTAAAGCATCTTCAGGACGGGCAACTCATCCGCCTCGAAGAGCGGCTTACGATCCCCCGCGTGAGCGCAAAAAAAGAAAAAGTCGTGTCCGCCGAAGTCCAGGACATGGGCTCAGAGGCTCTCACGGAGAGCCAGAAAAGAATCCTGGATTTTATCAAGGATCGCGGGTGTCCTTCCCTTCTGGAAATAGCAAAGCGCTTCAAGAACGGTCGTCAGGCCGTGCAGACACTGGCGCGCAGAGGTCTCGTCCGTACCTGGGAAAGGGAAACATACAGATCGCCCGAGTGCCCACCTGAAATTCACCGCCTGACGGCGGGCATCCGACTGAATGCGGAGCAGGAGACCGCGCTCCGGGAGATTGCCTCCGGGCTTTCTTCCGACCGGTTCTCTCCCTATCTTCTCCACGGCGTGACCGGCAGCGGGAAAACGGAAGTCTACCTTCAGGCCATCGGCGAGGTATTGAAGCGGCAGGGCAGCGTCATCTACCTTGTCCCCGAAATCGCCCTCACCCCTCAGATTCTAAGCCGATTGAGGTGGCGATTCGGAGACAACGAAATCGCCGTCCTGCACAGCGGTGTCTCCGTCGGGGCAAGATACGACCAGTGGCGCCGGATTCAAAGAGGCGAGCTGCGAATCATCCTGGGGGCTCGATCGGCCATTTTCGCACCGGTTAGGAACCTGAAGCTGCTTATTGTCGATGAAGAGCACGATAGCGCTTACAAGCAGGACGAACGGATGCCCTACCATGCGAGGGACCTGGCGATTGTCAGAGCCCAAATGCATGCCGCCGTTGCGATCCTCGGCTCGGCAACACCCGGCATCCAGACCTATTTCAACACGCAGGAGAAGTCTTTCCGGTATCTGAGCCTCCCGCGGCGGGTTGAAGAAAGACCGCTGCCTGGTGTTCTGATCGTGGACATGAAGAAGGAAAGGGACGAAAATGGAAGAATCCGAATCCTATCCAGGGCCCTCAGAAACGCCCTCGAGGATACGCTGCGGCTCCACAGGCAATCGCTTCTTTTCCTTAACCGGCGGGGCTTCACGACCTTCATGCACTGCTCGGAATGCGCCTATGTCTTTCGGTGTTTGGGATGCGACGTCTCCCTGACCCATCATCAAAAAGATGGGCTCCTGAGATGCCACTATTGTGACTACTTCATGAAGGTTCCGTCTCGATGTCCTTCCTGCCAGAAAGAAGCCATCTCCAGCTTTGGCCTCGGAACGGAAAAACTTGAAGAAGAGGTTCTGAAATGTTTCCCCCATGCCCGCGTCAGTCGGATGGACAGCGACACGACTACCCGGAAGGGATCCTTCGAGAAAATCCTGAAGGATCTGCACGACGGGGAAATCGACATTCTGGTCGGGACTCAGATGATTGCGAAGGGTCATGATTATCCGAACGTCACCCTGGTGGGTGTCGTGTCGGCCGATATGGCCCTGAATATCCCGGATTTCCGGGCATCGGAAAAAACCTTTCAACTCCTCACCCAGGTGTCGGGAAGGGGCGGCAGGGGTGACATGCCCGGCCGCGTGATCATTCAAACGCTGAATCCATCCCATTATGCCGTCGAACGGACGAAGGACTATGACTATCAGGGGTTCTTCAACGAGGAGATTGCGGCGCGGCAGAATGCCGGCTATCCTCCCTTTTCACGGATGATCCACCTCCTGGTCACCGGCTTGAACCGGGAAAAGACAGCAAAGAGTGCTGAACAGATTGTCGAAAGGGCGCGAAATCTCCTGCAGTCGCAGAAGGGGCTTCAAG
>JAPLJU010000228.1 GCA_026388445.1 Deltaproteobacteria bacterium | reverse complement strand
ACGCCGCAGAAGCCGGGGATCTTGGTCTCCCGGATTTCATCCTTGAGCTTCTCGAGGAGTTCCTCCTCGGATTTGATCTTTCTGCCGTGCTCCGCCATGGCGGCACTGGATTTTTCGAGGAAGAGGCCGACCTCTCCGAGTTCCTCCATGATTTCACCCAGCCTTCTGACGCACCGATCGAGCTTCGATTCGTCGGCCATGCAGGCGATCACTTCATTTCCCATGATTCCCCCCGGTACCCCTTCATTCCCTAAAGAAGCCCTATCATTCACATTTTTCAGTCATTTTCAATAGGGAAATATACTGGCCTGCGCGAAGAAAAAAGAAGGCCCTCGCCGGTCGGCAAGGGCTTGAGTTTGAGCTAAGCATTTAATATTTATGTGCATTTTTTGTGGAGGCAGCGGGATCGAGGCCTTTTAACCGATCTTTCACGACAATGGTTGACAAGGCTCGTCCCGGAAAACGACCACAAAATGTGGGGGTGATTGCGGATCATTTGATTTTCTTAATCTTCGACGCTGATGAGCCCTTCCCGGATGGCATATTTTGTAAGCTCGGCGACACTTCGCATGTTCAGTTTCTGCATCATGTTCCGGCGATGGGTCTCGACGGTTTTCACGCTCACGCCAAGGTTCGCAGCTATTTCTTTTGATGACTGCCCTTCCGCAAGGAGCTGGAGGATCTCCCGCTCCCTCTGCGTCAGTGGGGAGCGTCCCACGGAAATTTTCTCGTTGACCTTGTCAAGATACCCCTTCACGAGCACATCCGCAATGCCCGGGCTCAAATAGGTCTGACCTGTTGCAACGCTACGGACGGCCTTGGCCAGTTCGTCGAAGGCGCAATCCTTCATAAGGTAACCCGATGCGCCCGCTTCCAGCATGCCCAGGACGAACCGCCGGTCCGAGTGCATCGACAGCGCGATGACCTTCACCCCTGGGACTTCCGTCACCATTTTTCTCGTGGCTTCGATCCCGTTCATATCCGGCATGGTCACATCTATAATGACCACGTTGGGTCGAATCTTCTCTGCCATTTTCAGGGCCTTTCTCCCGTTCTCCGCCTCCCCGATCACCTCCATCCCCGCCTCTTTCCCGATCAGCGTGCGAAGTCCATCGCGGACAATCTTGTGATCATCGGCCAGAAGAATTCTAATGGACATGTCTCAACCTCCTCTGTGCTTTCTTTCTCTTCTTGTGGGGGGCCTCAACCGTCACGGAGGTCCCCTTCCCCGGTCTGGTATCGATGTCCAACCGACCGCCAAAATGTTCCAGCCTCTCTCGCATGCTGAACAGGCCGAAACCTCCCTCACGATCCATTCCGTTTCCCAGCCGGGCTTTATCGAAACCCACCCCGTCATCCATGACCCTGATCCGGATGTGGTCACCGATCTCCCGAATGGAAATGGAGGTATGGTTCGCCTTCGCGTGCTTGACGATATTGAGAAGAAGTTCTCTCACGCCCTGGAAGAGCAGGATTTGGATATCCTGATCGATCCGCCTGATTTGCAGGTCATTCTTTAATTCAATGTTTACGCCATACTTTGTCTTTATCTGCTCTGTCAGCCACTCCACCGCCGCAGTAAAACCAAGCTCATACAGGACGGAGGGGCTCAGCTCCGTTACGAGGGACCGTGTCTGCTGGATGGATTCATTGATCAGTTCCCGGATCTCCTTCACAGCTTCCTGGAGGCCGTATTCAGATGCCTTTTCCCGCAGGGTTTCCAACCTAAGCTTGGCCACCGCCAGGCTCTGGCTGACATGGTCATGAAGATCCACGGCAATGCGCCGACGCGCGCTTTCCTCCGCCATGACCAGCTGCGAGGTAAGGGCCCTCAGCTGTTCGTTGCTATCACGAAGCTTTTTTTCCACCTCAAGCCGTTCGCTGATATCCCGGGCAGCGGCGAAAACCCCGACGACTTTCCCCGCCCCGTCATGGTACACGGTGGCGTTGTACAAAACAGGCGTCACCTGACCCTCCCGGTGGCGGATTTCCAGGGCATAATCCCGCACTGATCCCTCCTGGAAAACCAGCCTGTAACCAGTCCTCGCCATCTCCGGGTCCGTGAAATATTCCGAGAAATCCGTCGCGATCAAATCCTCTCTCGAGTACCCGGTGACATTTTCCGTTGCCGCATTCACGTCTCTGATTTTCCCTTCCGGATCAATCGTCACGAGAGGGTCCAGGCTGGCTTCTATCAGGCTCCGGTTGTAGATCGTCGCCAGCCGGAGATCCTCTTCGGTCTCTCTGCGTGTGGAAATGTCACGGGCATATATGGCCATACCCTCTGTGGTGGGATATGCTCGGATTTCAATCCAGATCCCGACCAAGGGTGACAGGGCCTCGAAGGAAACAGGGACCCTCTCAATCATGGCCTTCCGATATTGTTCTTCGAAGATGGTTCCGACGGCCACCGGTGAGATCTCCCAGAGGGTCTTTCCGATCATTTCCTCCCGTTTCTTCCTCCATATTTTTTCTGCCTCCGTGTTCAAATAGTCACGCACGTCCTCTTCCGCTCTCAGTCTTTCAGCGACTTCCGTCTCCAATCTTGCGATGGTCCGCCACAATTCCTCCGTTCGTTCCCGGACCCTGGCCTCCAGTATGTCGTGTGCTTGCTGCAGTTCTTTCCGCGCCGCTTTGAGATCCTCGATATAACGCATTCGCTCTATAGCCATGGACACCTGGTCAGTCACTGCACGCATCAGCGCCAGCTCGTCCTCCGTAAAAGTCGGCCTCGTACGGGTCCCGAAGGAAAGGGTACCGATCACACGCCCCTGGGACATCAGGGGATGGCAGGCATAGGCTTTTATCCCGAACGAGCGGACAAGGTCCGTTCGGGGGTCCTGCGTGTCGGGGATGTGCTCCGCCACAATCCGGCGGCCCTCCCGTGCAGCACATCCGCAGACGGCAACGCCAAAATCCAGCCACCCGATCTCGAGCGCTGTCTCTTCCGGGATCCCATCCCAGGCGTTGAGCCGCAGGCGGTCCTTTTGTTCATCGACCAGGTAATTGAAGAATATCTGGCAGTCCAGGTGGGCCATGATTTTTCGGCACAGTTCGTTGACGATCATCTGCGGCCGACTACTAATCAGCAGGCGGCTGGCCGTCTCGGCCAGGATTTCCAGGCGCCGGTTGCTATTTTTGAGTTCCTCTTCCGCCTGCTTCAGTCCGGTGATGTCCATAAAGGCACCCACGGCGCCACGCGGCCGTCCCTGGTCGTCATACAGCGGCGCGGCATTGCTGAAAAGTTTGACAATGCTCCCATCCTCCCGCACCACGTCCAGCATCTGGCCGGTGACGTTCTTCCCTCGGACGGCCCGCTGCAGGGGCAATTCCTCCACAGGGAACTCTCGCCCGTCCTGCAGGACGCGGAACGGAGCAGGAGCCCGCCCCGACGCCGCCTGCTTGGAAAGCTCCCCATCGCGCGACACCCCGACCATCCGTTCGTTGGCCGGATTGCCGCGGATGCGAATGCCCTCCGGATCTTCGGCAATCGCAAGGCCGATGGGCACCGTGTTGAACATCGTTTCCAACTCTTGAACCTTGTGCTGCAACGCCTGGTTGAGCTGTGTGAATTGCTCTTCCATCCGCTTACGCTCCGTTATGTCCTGGACGATGCCCGCCATTCGGCGGTGGCCACCCGCCGCGTCAACGCGATGCTGTCCGGCGGCCCAAATCCACCGCACCTCGCCGTCGCGGCGCCGGATGCGGCACTCGAAACTCCATTCACTCTGCGTGCCGGTGGCCCGACGGAACTGCTCGTCCACCACCGCTCGGTCTTCCGGCAGCACGTGTTCGAGGAACATCTCGTAAGTCCACTGCGGTAGCAGTTCCGTGTAACCGAAGATTCGGTCGTGCTCCAGCGAGCGGAAGGCGGTGTGATCCACCAAATCGAGGTCCCAGGCGCCGGTGTGGCTGGTCTCCAGGGCGAAGCGCAACCGCTCCTCGCTCGCCTTCATACTGTCTTCCACACGCTTCAGGTATGTGACGTCATTGCCGATGGCAAGGATTTCCTTGACATGACCCGCCTCATCGACGACAGCCCGGTTCGTCCAACTGACCCAGACCCGCTCGCCGTTGCTGCGGACGTTTTCGTTCATGTTGTTGAGGTATCGTTCGGGGTGTTCAACGATATTCTTTGTCAGATGGATCAAATCGTGCCCGAGAGAGTCTCTTTCAGGAATAAGGGACATGACGTTTTTCCCGAGGATTTCCTCCGGGGTATATCCAAAGAAATCTTGGGCAAACTTGTTGATAAAAGTTATCTTTCCATCGGGTTTCCATCTGATGATGATGCTGTTCGCGCTCTCAACGAGATCCCGGTAGTTTTTCTCAGAAGCCGACAACTCCACCTCGGCCCGCTTGCGTTTGGTGAAACAACCCCTCTTAAACTTCTCGAGAATCACACCCGCATTCATGTTGCCTCCCCCTAAAGCTGCTTATTTCAAGACCTCCTGTTTCTTTATGCGATGGTCCGGATGAACTGTGAATATCTTTATCAGGATCAGGAAGGTATGGGAATCAGGGTCAGCCTGACTTTCAATTAACCTTTTCCTTAAAATCCTTAATCCATTGGATTAGGATAAAATAATAATCTTAGATTTTCAAGATCAGGGATACCCCAATAGCAATTTAACGAAAACTGTGGAAACTTCATGCTGGAATATAAAAGTGATGGGTTTTTGGAACCGTATCTGCCAGTTCTTCGAAAATTTATTATTCTAAGTCATTGATTTCTCAGCATGACCGTCCCTCTGGATGCCATGCGATTTCCAGTAAAAAAGGAGGAAAGTGATGTCGAACATGATTCTGAGAGAGACTGAGGAATGGCTTGCGCGACACCGGCCGGAGATCATCCATTGCCCCCATCAGCCCGGCAACCTTCTCATTACGAAAGAAAGCTGCCGGAAACGCAGAATCAAGGCCAGGATGGAAAATTATGCAGATATCATGAAAGGGGATGTCCTCGACTATATACACAAGTCCGGGCTTCTGCTCTGCCGGGACTGCCGTTTAGCATTAAACCAATCGAATGGGAAAAAAGTCATCCCGTTTTCGAGGCCTGAATATGGCTCAGTGGCGCGTGCTGCCCGTGCCTAGGAATGGGTTAAAAAAACCGGCCAGGAAGTTTCTTCTGGCCGGTTTTTAAATCCATATCTCTACTTTGTATCTCAGGCTGACCCGGGGACTCGATCCACTCCCATGGCCGCCCTTCCCCGCCGCCTCATCCCGTCTCTCCCGGGATGTTGTTTGTGACGACCCACACTCTACATTACTTCTTCCATCATGCAATGACTGTCTTGGGGAGTCTGACACTGATCATGTGATCCCGGATGGTCACTGACATCCGGTTGAGTGCGACCTTATGGGTTATACTGACCAGGTGCTCGTCCGTGTCACGGGGATCTGCCGGTGTCAGAACGGCTTCAACGTTCGCAGCTGTTTCAGCAACGGTCCTGACCGTCAGGGCGTTGCCTTCCAGCAACAGGTTTATCCCGCGCTCACCCGGAATATCCCGATCGGCGATCAAGATAAATTCGTCTTTTGTTTCAATGATGTCCATGACAGCTAAAAGACCATTTTCATCAGAACTTTAATGCTGTCGCGGTACTCCCCTGGAAGTACCTCTGCAGGGCCTGGATCAGGAATTGATCCTCTTTTTTCCGGTCGTGGGTCGTTCGCGCACCATTCCCGTTGAAATAACGGGAGACCGTGTTGATGATGGCCGCCTCGAGGGGTGTCCTGTTGTGTCGTGTCTGCTCATCCTCTCTCTTCAGGATGATGTGGACAAAACCCTTCTCACAACTGACATCGATGCTGTTCCTGTCCACCCTGTATGGGAGATCGAGAACTTTCTCGAATTCAGCGCCCTTCCCATGATGTCCGTTATCAGAAGACGTTCCGCGACCGTTGTCGTTCTTCTTTAAAATCAGCCGTTTTCCGTCCACGGTGATGTCTACGTTGTCCGGTTCCGCACCGGGAATTTCGGCCGTTACGATCATGGCCTTGGCGCCCACCCAGGTGCTGACAGCCGGGTCGTCGCCGGCAGATGGACGCAAAAGAGATTCGAACCGTGTAGCCGGTTTATCCTTCTCCATGGCCTCAGGCTTCGCTGCCAACTGCGGTCTCATTCCCTGCGCGCGAGGCATGTCAATGATCTCCTTTCTGAAAAACAAAGGTCATGCGGACCCTTTTCCGGTTAACGAGCCAGAAAAACGGGGCATTGCGCGCTCCGTATCACCTTATCGGCCACACTGCCCATGTGATGCAGCAAACCCGTTCTCCCATGGGAAGCGATCACGATCAGATCGGCCTTTTTATTCTGCTGTTCCTTGATGATCTCTTCGTAGGGCACACCCGTCTTGACATTGAAGGCGATATCCAGCTTCTGTTCCTTCGCGATCCTGCTGACTTCTTTTTCCATCTTCTCCCGCGAGACCCTGATGCTTTCCTTCTCGACCGCCATCAACACCTCTTCCTTGATACAGTAATCCACAATCCAGGGCTGCAACTTATCGACGACGTGGAGCAGGTTAATCCTGGACTTGTTCTGGATTGCGATGTCCACGGCATCTTTCAGGGCGCGGTCCGAATGCTCGGAGAAATCTGTCGGGACCAGAATACTTTTCGGTGCAAACATAATGCCCTCACTTTCTTCTGGAAGTTGAGCAAGTTTTACGAAATCCACCCTGTGCGGGTGACGGGCGAGCACGTCTCAATATAAACCAGACGGTCCCGCCAAATTTGTTTTACCGCAAAAGTCAATCGATGATATTTTCCAATGTAATTAGAGTTTATTTCCTTGAAAATATCTATCGGGTGGGTACTGAGTTTACACTTCCAAAAGCCTTAGTTTCGTCTCAGCAAATGGATGAGATTCTGACAGATTTGTCTATAAATCCCAAGATGACGGGTGGGTCCGGACAGGGGGGGACCGCTCAAAATTCAACTCTTGGAGAACGCATCCCGGCATCGCGCGATCCGTCGCCGGAACATCTGTCTTCTGAGCAAGGAACCGTTGACTCTCACCAGGTCCATGAGAGGGTGTCGATGGATGGCTATGAAGGCTGCACGCGTCCGAACGCGTCTCACTCCAGGGGCATCTCCGGCATGATCCCCATTTTCTGATAAATCGGGCGAACGATTTTTCGGATCTCGGGGAGTTTCCTGTAAAAAAGAAGCGCTCCGAGAATACAGCACATTCCCGTTATCACAAGCGTGTCCGGTGCACCGATCCTCGATGCCAGTGATCCGGCAAAAAGGCTTCCGAAGGGCGCCACCCCCATGAAGGACATGGCAAAGAAGCTCATGACGCGCCCTCGTTTGTCCTCGTCGACAATGGTCTGAAGAATGTTGTTGCTGGCCACCATCTGCACCATCATGCCGAAGCCGGTCACAAGCATCATGACGATCGAAAAGAGAAGAACCTTCGATAGGGCAAAGGCGACGATCCCCACCCCGAATATGCCGGACATCAGGGCGATCAGCCTGCCCATCCCGGAACCGTTTTCCGCGATGCCAGGAAGAGCGCGCCCATGAGCGCCCCGAAACCCGAGGCACCCATGAGAAATCCGAGTGTGTGGGAACCGCCGTGGAGAATATCCCTGGCAAAAACCGGGAGGAGGACCAAAAAGGGCATGCCCATGAAGCTCATCAGGGAAAGCTGCAGCAGGATATACCGGATGGGGATGAAGTCCCGGATATAACGATATCCTTCTTTGAGTCTTCTCGCAGGTGCGTGTGCCCGCTCCATATCTCTTTTTTCGGGATCCGCATGGCCAGAAGAGCGATGATGATTGCGAAAAAGCTGATGGCGTTCAGGAGGAAACAGATCCCCTCTCCCACGAGGGCGATCACGATCCCGGCAATGGATGGACCGACGAGCCTCGCACCATTGAAAAGGGATGAATTCAGGGCGATGGCGTTTCCCAGATCCTCTTTCCGCTCCAGCAGCTCGACAACGAAGGATTGACGGATGGGGATATCAAAAGAATTTACCACGCCCAGGAAGAAACTCAGCAGGATCAGGTGCCAGACCTGCACGATCCCCGAAAGCGTCAGGAAAGCTAGAATGAAGGCCTGCACGCTGGCGAATGACTGGGTCACAATCAGAAGATGGTAACGATTCCATCGGTCTGCATAGACACCGGCGATGGGCGAAAAAAGTAAAGCCGGAATCTGACTCGTAAACGCGACGACCCCGAGGAGAAAGGGAGAATCCGTGAGACGGTAGACCAGCCAACTCATGGCAATCTGCTGCATCCAGGTACCGATGAGAGATACACCCTGTCCACCGAAGAAAAGACGGTAGTTCCTGTGACGCAGCGCCCGCAGGATAAATTTCATCTGATGCGTCGATGCTGCTTCGTTCATTGTTTATTCAGCGGCTCATGAGACTGATGTGGATCTCCGGATCTCACCTTCATCATCCCACTTGACGACCTCTTATCTCTATGGAATTTTCGCGAAACGTTCTCAGATACCGAACGATATGTTCATACCCCATGCGGGTGAAACAGTGCTTATGGAGCATTGAAATGCCGATGTTACCAATGACCGAGTTAAATCCTTAAATGGCAGATTCTATTTTTTTCCCGAGCCGATAGGCGTCAATGATGGAGTAAAGCCAGATGCCCATGACAAGGAGTAATATGATTTTATAATAAAGGGAGGGGCCTGAGGAGATCGCATTGGCTAAATGATTAATCGTTGTCATATCGACTGTACCGCCCCCGGCTTCGATCTTCTTAAGATCTTCGGAAACTCTGGCAATGGTCATGGCGATGATAACCCCAATTCCCAAAAGTACGGGGAGCATGATCATGACACCCCGCCAGAATCGACGGAGATAAATCTCTCCCAAGCCGGGGAAGAGGAAGGACAAGAATGCCGCTTTAAGGGATTTTCTCATCAGGTATCCTCCAGGTGAGACTTGAATTTATTTGAAGGTTGATGGACTCGGGAAAAACAAATCGTACCCTACCCCCGTGAGGTCTTTGCCGAATTCTCCTCAGGGATTTGATGAACGCTGGGGTGCTTGTAATGCACGCTTTTAAAGTACTTGACGAGCTTTTTGACGATGGACCCAGGATGATCGCCGTACATGATCCTGGCCCCGGTCCTTTTCCTTATCTTCTTCACAATATTCTTGATCTCGGCGGCGATGCCGCCCGTCCCCAGGAGAATCCCGATCAGTTTCCCCTTGTCATAGGCAATGGAGAACTCTCCAAGCGTACCTGAACGGCCACCAATGATGATTACGACGTCCGAACTTCGGATATTGACGACTTCCCTTCCCATGAGCCCGCTTCCCGTGAATATCAGAACATCATGATATGAAACGGGCGAATGATAGCGGTTGACGTGTTCCCATTCGCTCAGAGCCGGTGATATTCCCACAACCAGGCCGCCGGCCTCGGTCGCACCCTTTGCGGACTCCAGGGGAAGTCCCGGACATGCGCCCGTGATGGTGATACAGTCGTTTTGCGCGATCGCCCGACCCAGTTCATAGGCAAGCTCCTTCTGCTTTCTGGACAGGATACCCGTTGCAGACCCCATGACTCCCACTTTCAGCTTCATCTCTCCTCCTCTACCCGTTTTGGCGGCAAGTTTAGTCGACTCTATTGAAATCAATGAAGCCCCTGTCCACATCCGTATGAATCAGTTTGACCAGGATGCGATCACCCACATCGACCCCCTCGAACCCTTCGACCAGCTTCCCCTCGATCGGCTGATGAAGGATACGGACCCATGTCCCCTTGGGCGCCGCTCCTGTGACGACGGCCTCAAATTGCTCCCCGATTCTGGATGATAAGAGCAACGCCGCAGCCGATTTACGCACAAGTCTTTCGACCTTGTTTGCATCGTCCTCCTTTGCGGTGCAGTGTTGGGCCAGCTCGTTCAATTCATATCGTCCATAGGGCGCCGGCGACCCGTCAATCGCCGCTTTCAAAAGCCGCTGCGTGACCAGGTCGGGAAAACGGCGGTTAGGGGCTGTCGAGTGTGTGTAGTGCTTCACGGCAAGTCCGAAGTGTCCCTCAGTCTTATCCCCCGGGTATTCTGCCACATATTCCCCCCGTCCGATCAGCTTTATGATCATCTGGGACAAATCGTGAAAGCGAAGGGGATCTACAGCCCTCTGCTTCATCAGAAACTTTTCCAACGCTGTCGAATCAGGTTCATCAGGTAGCTGATATCCATATTCTGAAACGAGCTTCACAATGCGATCCCAGCGTTTGGGAGCATGAACAACGCGCCGGATCGAGGGAAAATTCAGGGATTCGAGATAAGTTGCGGTTTCACTATTGGCCGCAATCATAAAATCCTCGATGAGCTCCTTTGCCCGGCTCTTTCTGTCAACCCGGAGTTCCCGGATCTCGCCTCCGTCAAAAACCGGACGCGCCTCCACCGTTTCCAGGTTGAGAGCGCCGTGTTCGTAACGCAAGGCCCTGAGCCGCTTGGCCACCTGATCCTGGATGCGCAGGTTTTCATCCAGACCCCTCACTGCATGGACCGCCTCAGGCATCGGACCATTCCCTTCAAGCCACAGGGCGAGAGAATTATAGGTGAGCTTTGCATGATTGCGGACCACAGCTCGATAGATTTCTGCCCTCTGGCATCTCCCATCGTCTCCGATGATCATCTCGACCACGAGCGCCGGACGATCTTCCCCGTGGTTGAGGGATGTGAGATCGGTGGATAGCTGCTCGGGCAGCATGGAGAAGACTTCGGCGGAGGTGTAAATGGACGTCGTGTTATGGCGGGCGTGTCCATCGATGGCCCGGCTCTTTTTGACCATGAAATCCACGTCGGCCACAGCCACGAAGATCTTGACGGCGTTGTCTTCCAAAGCCTTGGCAACTGTAAGCTGATCGAGGTCCCTGGAGTCATCGTTGTCGATGGAGCACCACAAAAGATCGCGCAGGTCCCGTGCCTCGTCTCCCATTTTCGATGGAGAGGCTGTAAGTCCTTCCAACTCCTTCAGGGCCTTCTCGGAAAAATAATTTTTTATATTGTACATGGGGCAGAGGTAAATATCAATTTTAGAAAACATGTGCCGGACCGTGTCTTGCGAATTGCCACCATTGGTATTGAATACCAGAACTATTTGGGTTACTGTATTTACAGATAGTTCTCGGGATCACGGCAAGTCTTTCCGTTGTAGACCTCAGAATACAAAATGCAGGAGAGGGGTATGAAAAACACGATCAAGGGAACGCGGACGGAAAAAAACCTTATGGCGGCATTTGCAGGCGAATCACAGACCTTTAATCGATATTCCTATTTTGCAGAAGCCGCCAGAAAAGAGGGGTATGAGCAAATCGCAAACATTTTTCTGGACACGGCGAATAACGAAAGGACGCACGCCAGGGCTTTCTTTCAATATCTGGAAGGCGGAGGTGTCGAGATGACAGCCACTTTCCCGTCGGGGGCGGCCTCGGACACGAAAACCAATCTGAAGGCCGCCGTGGCCGGAGAAAATGCGGCCTGGACCCTTCATTATGAAGACTTCGCGAGGATTGCCAGAGAGGAAAACTTCCCTGAGATCGCGAGCACATTTAAACACATTGCCGTCGCAGAAAAATTCCATGAGGACCGGTTCAAAAGGCTGATGGACAACCTCGGAAAAAACGAAGTCTTTAAAAAGAATATGTCCGTGAAGTGGCATTGCACGAACTGCGGGTATGTCCTGGAGGGGAAAGAGGTGCCCCGGCTCTGCCCGGCCTGTCAATCCCCGCAGGCTTTCTATGAGGTGCTAGCGGAAAATTATTAATCCAGTACCACCTTTTCTTTCATATCTATAAATTCCTCTTCGGTCAAAGAGATCCGATTTACTTTGATGTTTCCGGAACGAATACTTTATCGGCGAGATGGCCTCACCGAAAATGAAAATCCCCGACTGCCTTCCTCTGGGTTCGAGTCTTACTCTAAACCCGCTCACCCGGTAGAACCTTGTCATCCATTTCCTTAGGTAGAAATCAGGTATTTTGAAGTCTGAGATCAGTACCTGACCGATTGTAAAAGTCCCCCTATATTGTTTTAATATTAGTGAATTGAAAAACATTTTCTGAATCTCACGGTACCTCTAAGAAATTATGAATTCTCTCCAGCCGTCCCGGATCGAGGTTTAAGAAAAGGTAAAGAATTCAAGCGACCTTTAACCGATGTAAAGAGTTTACCCAAGAAAGGAGGTACCTAAAGATGAAGAAAGTCATTCTTATTTTAGCCATGGTGGTCCTGGGAAGTTTGTTCTTCTTCAATGCAGATGCAAAAGCTCAAACGAGTCCGGGATGGGGCGGAGGTGATGACGATTTTTATTGTCCCTATTGCGACCGGCCTGGCGGTACCCGGGGAGGTTACGGCATGGGACCCGGATATGGTGGTGGCTACGGCATGGGGCCTGGTATGATGCAGGGATCGAGGGGATACCGTCAACCCCCAAGTGAAGCATGCCAAAAGTTCTTGAATGAGACCGCCGGACTTCGCAAAGAGCTTCACATGAAGAGATATGAATATAACGAGGCGGTGAACGACCCGAAGGCAAAGCCCGAAGCGCTGTCCAAGCTGGAGAAGGAGATGCTCGAACTCCGGCAGAAGATCCGGGATAAGAATCCTTCAGTGTGCTGGCATTAACAGTGTTGCAGCCGGCAAGCCGCCGTCTGCAGCTCACTTCGTGAAAGAGGTCGCATAGATGATTCACTACTCATTCACCAAGGACTTGAATCTCCCTTACGAAGCCGTTGTTGAAAAAGTGATGGAAGCGCTGAAAGAAGAAGGTTTTGGGACACTTACGGAAATCGACGGGAAGGTGAAATTGAAAGAGAAGCTCGGTGTTGATTCCAGAAAATATCTTATTCTGGGTGCCTGCAACCCCCGGAATGCCTTCATGTCGATCCTGGCGGAGGAAAATATCGGTTTGACGATCCCCTGCAGCGTGATCGTCTACGAGAAGGCGGACAAAACGGCCATTTCTGTCCTAAGGCCAACGCTTGCCATGGAGATGATCGATAATCCGGACCTCAGGAAGATCGCCGAAACAGTGGAAAGGCATCTGAAGAAAGCCTTCGACGCCGTAAATGAGCAAGAGTAAAAGTGGAGGGATTGACGATATGCGAAGATTCGTGTTCGTCTCGCTATTTCTGGCATGCTTGGGTTCCTGCTCGCGGTATGACGGTTACGGGCCCATGGGCGGCCCGGGTGGTGGGTGGTGGCCGATGATGCACTATGGTTACGGAGGGTTTTTCATGTGGATCATCTTCATCGCGCTCATAGGCGTGCTAATCTATCTTTTTATCCAGACGCAGAAGGGAAAAGCTGGAAGCACGGAGACGCCTCTGGAGGTTCTGAAGAAACGCTACGCAAGAGGCGAGATCACGAAAGAGGACTTCGATCGGATGAAAAAAGACCTGGAGACGTAAAGCGAATGTGCGGTTGGTGCCCGCAGACCGTTCTGATGATTTGCTGGCATCAATCGACTTTACATAAAAGGGGCTGCAGATAGCCACATCTGCAGCCCCTCCGCTTTCGTTTTTTCCCTTCATCCCATGACAGACAGGCTTAATCTCACATCAGGAA
>JAPLJU010000218.1 GCA_026388445.1 Deltaproteobacteria bacterium | reverse complement strand
CCTTGCCAGCGTGATCGAGAGCTCCCGCCCCCCGCTTTGTGTGATGATTTCGGCGAGATCGCCCCAGCGGGAAACGGTCTTTCCCTCGATGGCGATGATCCGGTCCCCTTCCCGGATGCCGGCCAAATAGGCGGGAGAACCGGGCTGGACGCCGCCTACGTCGGTCGTCACGGTGGGAATACCGATCATGTAAATGACCGCAAAGGCCAGAATGGCGAAGAGGAAGTTAAAAGCGGGACCGGAAATGACAATGGCGATCCTTCTCCATACGCTCTGTCTGGAAAAGGATCTCTTTTCGTCCTCCGGTGAGACGTGATCCGATTCCGACTCTCCCAGGAGCTTCACGTAGCCACCCAGCGGAACAGCAGAAAGAAGGTACTCTGTCTCGCCGACGCGTCTTCCGATGAGCCTCGGCCCGAAACCGAGAGAGAATTTTAGGACACCCACCCCCATGAGCTTGGCCACGAGGAAGTGTCCGAACTCGTGGACGAAGATTAAGACACCGAGCAGGATGACAACCGATACGATGCTGATACCCATCAGGATTTCTCCTTAATTTTTTTAATGATTTTTTCTCCGGTCTTCCTGGCCCACCGGTCCGCCTCCATCACGTCATCGAGGGATTCTACTTCCCTGAACTGGTGGAGGGCCATGGCCTGACCGATCACGGCCGGTATGTCCATAAAACCGATCCGGTCTTCGATAAAAGCGCTCACGGCCACCTCGTTTGCCGCATTCATGACGGCGGGCATGGTTCCCCCGGTTTTACCCGCCTCGCAGGCGAGGCGCAGACAGGGAAATCGCTCGAAGTCCGGCGGAAGGAATTCCAGCGTCCTGACCTTCAGCAGATCCAGACGGGTGAGCCCTCCGGGACAGCGCCCGGGATAAAAAAGCGCGTAGGAAATCGGCCCCTTCATGTCGGGTACACCGAGCTGGGCGATCACCGAGCCGTCGGCATACTCGACCATGGAATGAACGATACTCTGCGGATGAATCATGACCTCGATCTTGTCAATATCCGTATCGAAGAGCCACCGGGCCTCGATGACTTCGAGCCCCTTGTTCATCATCGATGCGGAGTCGATGGTAATTTTTTTCCCCATGACCCAGTTGGGGTGTCTGAGGGCGTCCTCGACGGTGACGGCTGCCAATTTGTCCAAAGGTACTCTCAGAAAGGGCCCGCCGGAGGCCGTGAGGATGATCCGCCGGACCTCCTCCCTTCGATGGCCCCGGAGACACTGGAAGATCGCGCTGTGCTCGCTGTCGACGGGCAGGATGCGGACCCCGCAGCTCCGGGCTTTCTCCGTGACGATGCCTCCGGCCATCACCATCGTTTCCTTGTTGGCTAGGGCAATGTCCTTCCCGGCCTCGATCGCATCCAACGTGGGGAGGAGTCCTGCTGCACCGACAATTGCGGAGATGACCATGCTGCTCTCACGAAGTGTGGCCACCTCGCGGTATCCTTCCGTTCCCCAGAGAATCTTCGTGTGATCGGCCGAACCGAGAAGATTCCGTAACTGAACGGCATGCTCTTCATCCACCATGGCGACAACAGTCGGCCTGAACCTCTCGACCTGCGCCTTCAGCCGTTCGACATTCCTGCCGGCGGCAAGGCCCAGGACACGGAGCGATGATGAGTTCTGCTCGATAACTTCGAGCGCACTCACCCCGATGGATCCTGTTGAGCCAAGAATGGATAGGGTCTTCATGTGATGACAAAGGTCTTGTAATAATACACAAAGGGAATAATAAACAGCAGACAGTCGATCCGATCCAGGATTCCCCCATGACCCGGCAGGATCATGCCCGAGTCCTTCACGCCCGAGGCGCGCTTCATCGTTGATTCGAAGAGATCCCCCATCTGCCCGATCAGGGATCCCATGAAACCCATCATCACGGCGTGTACCACCGGTACCTGTGGAAAAACAAAGTGCTGGTAAAGCACGCAGCCCAGTACGCTACCTGCCAGAAGGCCGAAAATCCCCTCAACCGTTTTGCCCGGACTCACCAGGGGCGCAAGTTTCCTTTTTCCGAAGGTCCGGCCAATGTAGAAGGCAGCCACATCACCGGCGAAGGCAATGACGATGATGAAAAAGACCCAGTAGACACCATTCTCCCCGTTACGGAGGAGGATAATATACGACAGAAGAAGCGGGATGTAGAGGGTCCCCAGGATCACCTTTGCCGGGGAGGAAAGATCGAAGTCTCCACGCCAGGCTTTGCAGAGGAGGTAGCATACGAAAAAGACGAGCACACCGATCGCGACGACACCGAGCATGAGATGGGGATCTCTGAAATAGGCGGCGAGAGGCAGGAGGACGGCAAAGAGCATCGTCTGTCCCCTCTCCGACCGCGATCTTTCGTCAAAGACGAGCCGGTTGTACTCGAGAATGCCGCCGAGACTTACGGCCGCCACGAAGAGCGTAAAGACAAGGTCGGATGCATAGACGACGAGCAAGAAGAGGATCGGTACGGCGATGATGCCCGTGATCCATCGCTTGAGATGAGAACTAATCATGCTTTTTGCGTTGCAGTTGTTCGCTGGTGAGGCCGAATCGCCTCTCCCGTTTCTGATAGTCTGAAATCGCTTCCATCAGGTGCTCTTCACGAAAGTCCGGCCAGAGGACATCGGTGAAGAAGAACTCCGTGTATGCCGTCTGCCACAGCAGGAAATTACTCACACGGTACTCTCCGCTCGTTCGGATCAAAAGGTCCGGGTCGGGCATGCCGGCCGTGTAGAGGTAGGAGGAAAAAACCCCCGGCGTCAGGTTCTCCATCTTTAACGTACCCCGATCGCATGCGTTCAATACCTTCCGGGCCGCTTCCAGGATCTCATCCCTGCCGCCATAATTGAGCGCCAGAACCAGGGTCATTTCCCTGTTCCCGGCCGTTTTGTCCATGATCTTCTGCAGGGTCTTCCTCACCCTTTCGGGCAGTGACGAGGTGTTTCCGATGGCGGTCAGCCGGATGCCGTTATCTATGAGCTCCTTTTCCTCTGAGCGGAGGTACTGGACCAGAAGCCTCATCAGGGCGGCGACTTCTTCGGCAGGACGCGACCAGTTTTCAGACGAAAAGGCATACAAGGTCAAGTATTTGATACCCAGTTTCCGGCACGACCGGACCACACTTCTGACCGCTTCGGACCCCTTCCGGTGCCCCGCAATCCTCCCCAGGGCATGCTTCTGGGCCCACCGTCCGTTTCCGTCCATGATGATGGCGATGTGC
>JAPLJU010000059.1 GCA_026388445.1 Deltaproteobacteria bacterium | reverse complement strand
GTGCTCGCACGCCGTTTCCCACCGCCCCAGGAGCGGGACATTGTCATCGCCGCGCCCTATACGGCCCTTCATCCCCTGGGCCGGGTCCTGCGGGCCTCGGCGATCCAGCTTTCGGCGCAGAACGTGCACTGGGAGGAGCAGGGGGCCTTCACCGGCGAGGTGTCGGCGCGGATGCTCCTCGAGGCGGGATGCCGATACGTCATTGTGGGGCACTCCGAGCGACGCCGGCTCTTCGGGGAGCAAAACAGGGAAATCAACCTGAAGATCAGGGCGGCCCTGAATGCAGGGCTCAAGCCCATCCTCTGTGTGGGGGAGACCCTGGAGGAACGCGGGGATGAAAAGACCTTCAGCGTCGTCCGGAGGCAGCTAAAAGAAGGGTTGAATAATCTGACCCCTGATGATATAAGGCACGCCGTTGTCGCCTACGAGCCGGTATGGGCCATCGGCACAGGAAAGACGGCCGCGCCCGCACAGGCACAGGAGGTTCACCGCTTCATCCGGCAGATGATGGCGGATCTTTTCGGAGAGAATCTCGCTGCGGCAATACCGATCATCTACGGCGGGAGCGTCAACCCCGGAAACATCGGGGACCTCATGGCCGAGATCGATATCAACGGCGTGCTTGCGGGCGGCGCGAGTCTCGACATAGAGTCCTTTTCGAAGATCATTCAATTTTAGAGAGGTACCGATTTGTACATCTTTATCAGCATCCTTCACGTGGTGGTCTGCGTGATGCTCGTCCTCGTTGTCCTCCTCCAGAGGGGCAAGGGGGCCGACATGGGTGCCGCTTTCGGCGGCTCGAGTCAGACACTTTTCGGGAGTGCCGGCCCCGGCACATTCCTGGGTAAGATGAGCATTCTCATCGCTGTCGTTTTCATGCTCACCTCCCTGTGGCTCGCCTATTTTGCCACGCACAAAGGCGCAACGGTCATGGGAGGGGCCTCCAAGGCGCCCGTCACCGAGCAGGCCCCGCAGCCGGCGCCCGCCGCGACACCGCAGGCACCGGAAGGGGCGAAGTAACGTCCCGAGGCCGGCCTTTTCCGCTATTGACAAAGTGGAGGGGAAAGGCTAAACTCCCTTTAACGTTGAAGAAATCTTTAATGTGCCGAAGTGGTGGAATTTGGTAGACACGCTATCTTGAGGGGGTAGTGGGGCACCCCGTCCGGGTTCAAGTCCCGGCTTCGGCACCATAAAAAATTGAAAACCGGGATCCCGGCAATAAAACGGGGTCCCGGTTTTTTTATTGTGGTGTTACGACTGTAAAGCCCGAAGCCGGCGGATGCCCCCGGGTATCTACACCCTTTTGGGTAATTTCCTCCGGCGGGCCAGGTAGAGTGAAAGGACAGAAAGGACAACAAGGAAAAAGAAAAGTGAAAGCGGACCCGCGTAGAGCAGGAGGAAGCACAAGCCCAGGACCGGAAGAAGTGCGACCCGGGTCAACGATTTCAGGATCTCGTGACGATCGATGAGGGCAGCAAGCGAAGGCGCGTACCGCTCGTAAACTGAAAGGAAGAGACGTCCGGCAGAGCTTGTCCTGATGTAACGATCGCGGACCTCCCGCAGGAGCCCCAGATAAGGGTGCAGGGGCGACCCGTAGGCCGCGGTGGCGATGAAACAAGGCCCCCCATCACCGGAATCATCGGAACCCGCCCCACCCCCCGAGACGGTGATGTCGGTTTCAACTGCCACAGTGGTTGTTTGTAAATACTGGGTATAGGGGAAGAACATGTACCGGTGACCGTCGTCCCCGTTGATCATGCCGACATTCAGGAGATCCGCCAGGGGGTGCTGGAAGCTCGAGAACTCCACCTGCTCCGCAAAAGTATTCAATCCCTCCTCATCGATCCACCCCCACAGCGTTGTCTCGCAGTTGTAGACCTGGGTGTAGGTCCTCCCCCCGACGCCACCAGAGTAGTAGCCCGCAGGGGTGATATCATAACCGATCACTTCATAGAGATACTCCACGAGGCCGACACAGGTGAACCCGTCGTCGTAGGGGCCTTTCTGGTGGCGAAACTGGATGTCATAATCGGCCCCCACCTGCTCACGGGCCAGGAGGATCAGCTGATCCACCCGCTCCTCGGGCCACACCGCAGGGTTATCAAAATCGAGGGGCACCTTCGCACCGAGATAGCGGCACCCATCATCGAGGTCGCTTTGAGGGATGAAATTCTCGGAGGCCGTTTCTTCCACCGTCGGGAAGACGGCGTGGATGATGCGCCCATTACCGATGTAGAGGCCGACATGGCCGGATTTCATCTCCCGGAGGGCCATCTGGATGGTCGAGCAGGGAAGCACGAGAGCGTCGGTCCGCCCGTAGATCGTGTCGTCCTTGCTCGTATGGTAGAGGATGGCTCCCCGCTGAAGGGCAAGGACCTCGGCAGAGGCAAGGACGAAAAACAGGAGAATCAGGATGAAAACGGTCTTCTTCATCGTCCGGCCTCCCGCACAGTCTTTCGCACAATCGGCGAGGGGTCTTCACCGGCGGCCCTCAGGGCCTCCCGTCCCTCCGTGCTCAGGGATTTGAACTGGACGAGAGATAGGGCCGCGTTGTAACGGACCAGCGGCTCCGGGTCGGTCTTGAGCGCCCGCGCAAGGATTCCCTCCACGAAAGCACTCTCGCTGCGGCCGAGGGCCCGGACGATTTCCGCCCGGACCATACGGTCCCGTTCCAGATCAAGGCGGGATGCCAGAAGATTCACGGCGTCGTTGCCCCCGATCATGCCCAGGGCCTGGGCGGCCTTGAAGCGGATTCTGTCGTCCCCGCCCGACAGGGCCTCCGCGAGGAGGGTCTGGGACTCCGTTGCTTTCAACGTGCCGAGGGATAGGAGAATCGCATAGCGGAGGTTCTCACCGGTCTTACGGTCCCGATAGACCTCTTCATAGGCTTCAATGATTTTCGGCCTGGGCTTGCCTAACTTCGCCAGGGACATGACCGCCCCGGTTCGGACCCTCCGGTTTTCGCCCTTGTCCCTGAGCATGCGAAGCAGGGACTCTGAATGCCTCTCGTCCCCGGATTGACCCATGGTGCTAATAGCGCGGAGGCGGTCTTCAACACTCCGGCTCCGATCCTGGGCCGCGGCGAGGTCGCGGGCGGTATCCCGCCCGGCATCGGCAGCCGCCGAAAGGAAAAAAAGAATGATCAAAGCGCTGAATAGGGGTGTGAAAATTTTCCGAAGCATCATGGACCCTCCTTTGCCGGCCTTTGCAGATTGTTCCTTATAAAAGGGAGGGAGAGGCTAACACTTATTTATAATGTATATGAAATTTATATACGAACAGTTCGCCCCTTGCAAAGATAAATTTGCGGCTCAAATTCTCCCTTGACAACATCACCCCGTTTCGGTAATTGAAAATGAAAACCATTCTCGAATAGGGGACCGGGGTGAAAAGCGGGGTTAAAGTCGAAAAGAGACGAAAACGCCTCCCGGTGGCAAAAGTAAGGGAGTCGGGCTATCGAATGACCTCCGCCCGGAAGGCCATATTCGATGTCCTGTCGCAGACAAGGGGGCATCTGAGTGCGGAAGAGATTTATATGAAGGTCCACGCCTTCTATCCTTCCATCGGCCTCACGTCCGTTTACAGGACCCTGCAGATCCTGGTCAACATCGGGCTTATCTTTAAGTTCGACTTCGGAGACGGCCGCGCGAGATTCGAGGTCGTCGAGGGGCCCTCCGGTCAGGATCATCACCACCACTTCATCTGTACCGGCTGCGGCCGGGTCATCGATTACTCCGATTTCACCGCGGAGGAGTTGGCCTTCCTCAAGAAAGTCGAGGAAGGGCTGGCGAGGAAGCACGCCTTTAAGATCACCAATCACAACCTTCAGTTTTATGGCACCTGCAACTCCTGCACGGAGGCATGAGGACCGCACATCCGGGGTCATCGGCCTCCTGAACCATTTCTGGCTGGCGCTGCTATCCGACGATCGCCTTCGGGAAGAGGCCGGTCTGCGATACGTAAGCCACATGTGGGATGTCCAGCCCTACTGGTATTTATGGTTGGCGGGGTGCCGGGGCGTCTACCGGCTGGAGCTGAGCGGCGCCCAGGAGGTATCCGGATACGACTGGGTGGCAGAGTTCCTCGTCAAATATTACCCCGCCGAAGAGGAGGATTTCTTCCAGGGCCTGTCGTTCCTGGAGAAGGTCTGCAGGCAAAGTGAAATTTTCAAAACGCGTCCCGCCAGCGGGGGCGGCTGTCCCTGTCACGGCGGTCCGGCGAGGTCTGACGGCGAGCCCTTTGCCGATCTTCGAGACGGCACAGGGGTCCCCTCGGCTCAGCAGGCCGATGGCGTCCCGCCAGAGTTTTTTTACGCCGGTCGTCTCCTGCTGGCATACCGGGCCGGGGCCGGGAGCCTCGTGAGATTGAAGAGCCAGTCGAGCTGGCGCGTCCTCATGACAAGGGATTACGGCATCAGCGATGCCGAAGGGCATCTTCTCGGCATCCTGCGGAACGGTGAGAGGGACCGGGATTATCCGGGGCTTGCCATCGTGGAGCCCCTGTACCGTCACCTCGTCAGGGGCTGGCGATCGTTTCATCAATACCCGGCATGCCATGAACGACGATGGCAGGGTGAAGGTGTCCGCTTTGATTGCGATGGAGAAACACTGGTGCCGGTGCCCTCCGGCGAGATCGAACGGGTGATCCGTGAGACCCTGCTTGCCGCCGGCGGGGGGGTGACATTACCGACACTGGAAGATGCCGACATAGACGGCATGAAATAACATTCAGGAGGTGGGGTATATGGAAGAAGCAAAGACTGCGGAAGCTCAGGAAAAATCGGGATGGGGAAGCGGCATCGCCGTGGGGATTCTGGTCGGCGTCGCTTTGTTTTGCTTAACCTATGCACTGCTCATCATGGCCAAGTGAGAGAGGGGGGGTGAGAAGATGGAGAAGGATTTCACTCGAAGAACATTCATCAAGGGCATGGCCGTGGGAACGATGGCGGGGTATCTCGGTGCCGCCGGTCTTTCATCCACGGTCTTCAAGAATCAGCTCCTGCCGCAGGAAAAGCTCAACCAGGTGGATATCGGCGAAATCAAGGCGCTGAAGATCAAGGTGGTCTCCGAGACCTCCTGGTACGATAACAACGTGTTCCTGAACGATGTCAAGGGGGCCGGAGGGCTGCTCGTCAATCAGTACACGATTCCCTGGACTTGCGCCGGTGTTGCGGCCGGTTACCAGGGAAGCAACCTGGGGGGATTTTCGACCTACATCGAGGCCACCCTCATGGACGGCAAGGTGATGAAGATCCATTTCGACACGGGATGGAACCCCGCCTGGATGGAGAAACGCTTCCGTGAAGAGGGTGTGGCCGAGAAACTCGCCAAGAAGGAGATCGACTTCATGGTCCTCTCCCACGAGCACATTGACCATTTCTTCGGCCTCGAGGCGACACTGAAGTTTTATCCCGACATCCCCCTTTATGTCCCCAAAGGGTTTTACCAGGAGGGTTTTGACTTCCTGAAGGGTAAGTCATTCCCCGCCGCCAACGCGATCAACAACATCCCCCACCGGGGGAAGATGACCGTTCTCGACTCCAGCAAGGTGAATATCCTCTACCCGGGGATCGCGCTCATGACTTTTGACGTTCCCATCATCCTCAGGGTCTTCGGAGAGCAGGCCTTCGTCTTCAATGTGAAGGATAAGGGGCTGGTCCTCGTCACGGGCTGCTGCCACCAGGGGATCATCAGCTACATGGAGGAGGTCCGGAAGAAGGTCAAGGGCGGGGAGAAGATCTACGCCATTGAGGGCGGCCTTCACATTTCGCCCTTCGAGGACTGGGATCCCCAGTATGACGACCTCATCATGGCCTTCAACAAGTATGGCGTGCAGAAGATCGGCTGCAACCACTGCACCGGCTTCATCACGGCGGAAAAGATGCACAAGGCGGGGCTCCCGGTCATCAAGGGAACGGCCCGCAACATGACCAAGCGGGATATCTACCTCGGTAACGGAGATGAACTCGCAATCGCCTAACGAAGGGGGAGGTGATACAAATGTCACATCAGGTATTGGACACTCTGTTTTTGGAGGAGCGTAAATTCACGCACATCATCAAACAGCCCGTGGTGAGGGGAGTCGTGAACGTCCTGCTCGCCTTTGCCTTCTTCATGGCCCTCTGGTGGGTCTTCATGGACCCGAGAGGATGGCTTCGCTGGTACACGCCCCAGTACGGCTACATGTACATCCGCTGGCTCCTCATCGTGGCTATCTGGCAGGTTTATATCTTCAACTTCTGGCCCTTCAAGATCGAGTGGCTGGAGAAAACCCACCCGCTCCAGAAGGGCCTCATCATGATCGGGATCAATTTCGCCATCACGGGGATTCTCGTCTGGGTCTTCTACTACTGGATCTTCGGAAAGCTGGCCATCCCCTATTTCAGCTGGCCGGAACTCAAGAAAACGGGGCTTTCCGATTTCTTCTCGCGGGAGTACTCGTCGCTTGCCATCCTCATGATGGCGGCCATCGCGTCGTGGCTGAGCCCCATCTGGCCTTCGGCCTTCGAGAACTACCCCTGGCACAGGCTGCAGCAGCCCGCCAAAGGATTTACGGTTCTTGCCGTGACCTTCCTGTTCACCACCTACGCCTATTTCATCTTCATGCACCCGCACTATCGCGTCCTCTTCTACCCCTGGCAGGAATACACGGCGGCCTTCCCCTGGTGGTACGAGTCCTTCAGGACCCTGTCCGGAAACTTCAACGTGGGCTGGATCATGTGCGCCACCGTCTCGGTTTGGCTTACGGAGACCATTCTCGAGCATTATCCCTTCCGCCTGGTTGAAAAACAGCCCTGGAGAGGGCTTGCGGGGTTTGCCTTCATCCTGCTTCTGGCCTGGATACTCTTCTTCACCTTCACCTTTATGCAGGATATGGTCTGGGGCGTCTCCGTCGAAGGGGCCAAGCGCCTCATGGCGCCCGACTGGCGGTACCTCCACAACGGCGAACTGGCCGTTATCCTGCTGACCGTGGCCCTGGCCCTCTACTTCTACTTCGACAACTGGCCGCGAAAGTTCAGCACGGAAGTGAACCTCCTGGTCCGCGTGGCGATTGTCATCGTCGGGGCCTGGGGCCTCCACTGGCTATACTACAAGTTCAGCCCGGGACTCCTCGGCACGCAGGCGGGTTACTCGCACCCCCAGCAGTTCCCCATGGCGCCGGTGATCCTCTTCATCAACGTCATGCTCTACCACGGCTGGTTCATGGACTGCTGGCCGGGCAGGCGTATTCGAAAAGAATCTTAGGCGCATCTGCTACCTTCAGCCGCGGCGCCGCCTGTTGCGGAGGCGCCGCGGCGGCTCCAGAAAGAGGTTTTTATATGGCCGACCGCATCAGCCGCCGCGAACTCTTCACAAGAGAAATCCTCCGAGCCCTCCGCGAAAGCGATGGGGCTGAAGACCGGCGAAATGAAAGTCTGGAAGCCTACTTCCGGTCTCCTCTGCACAGCTATCCCCTCCTGCAGGAGATGCCCTGGGATCTTCTCTGCGACGAGGCAAGGGCCAGGGGCATACCCGTCGAGGGGAGGAGCAAAAACGACATCGCCCGCGATCTCTTCCTGAAGGTCTCCCGCACGACATAGACCGGGGGTGCGCCCTGCGGGTGATAACCTTCGTGTTTTCGCACCTCAATAGAGACCCCCTGAATCCGGCGGATTCAGGGGGTCTCTATTTTTCCGGTGGTCCCGAAGGGAATCGAATTCTGGTTTCCGGCGTGAGAGCCGCTCTAGCTTCATTGACGAATCCCCCGAAAGTGTATAAGATGCCTCATCGACCGGGGAACGTCCTTCGGGATAACCTGGCGAGGAACGGGCAACATGGTCAGAGATTTCAAGATGCTGATAAAGGAGGCCGCTTCCCGGGGACCCAGGAAGGTTGCCGTCATTCTGCCCCATGAGACGACGTCGATTGAAGCGATCAACGACGCGCAGGTAGAGGGTCTGGCCGAAGGCATTCTGATCGGGCAGTCGAGCCTGATGGAGTCCCTGCTGAAGGATTTGAAAATCCCCCTCAAGCGTTTCGAAATTTACAATGAAAAAGATGCGGACCGGGCGGCGGAATACGGTGTTCAACTGGCCGCGTCGGATGCCGTTGACATTCTCCTGAAGGGGAGCATTTCGACCAACAAACTCCTGGGCGCGGCGTTGCGCGGTTCCCGGAACCTGAGGACGGGAAACCTTATGAGCGACGTTTTTATCTTCGAGGACAACCGGGAAGGCCGACAGTCCATTACGCTGGCCTCCGATGGCGGCGTTAATGTTGCTCCGGATTTGAAGGCGAAGATCGGCATCATCAAAAACGCCGTGACGGTCGCTCATGCCCTCGGAATAAAGGTCCCGAAGGTGGCCATTCTTTCGGGTGTGGAAAAGGTGCAACCGGAAGTACAATCAACGGTGGATGCCCTTGCTTTGGCCAAGATATGCTCCTACGGAGAGATCCCAGACTGCATTGTGGACGGTCCTTTTGCTCTGGACAATGCCATTTCCATGGAGGCCGCAAAGATCAAAAAGGTGGAATCGCCGGTGGCCGGTTCCGCTGACATTCTCATCATGCCGGGCCTGGAAGCGGGCAATATCTTTGGAAAGGCGCTGGTCTACTATGGAGGGAAGAACCTCGCTCATGTCATCGTCGGCGCGAAGGTTCCTATCCTGATCAGCTCGCGATCCGATCCGCCTGAGGCAAGACTGGCCTCCATCGCCCTGGGGGTTCTGCTTTGCTCGTCGGGGAGGCAGCCGGCATGATGCATTTACATGGTGAGAACGGGGCATGAAGATTACACAACTGTCGGTCTTTCTGGATAACAGGGCAGGGGTGCTTGCGGAGCTGACCGAGTATCTCGGCGCAAAGGGCATCAACATTCGCGCCCTCAGCGTTGCCGAGTCGAGGGATTTCGGCGTCATCCGGATGATCGTCCCGGACCCTTCTCATGTTGCAGAGCTGCTCGGCAAGAAGGGTTACAACATCCAGAAAGTGGAGGTGCTCGCCGTGCGGGTGGCCGACGAACCCGGGGGACTCGGAAAGGCGTTGCGTACACTGGCCGACGAGGATTTGAATGTGGATTACCTCTACACGTTTCTGGACAAGTTGGGGGGCGAGGCTGTTGTGATCCTTCGGGTCGACAACCCTGATTTTGCGAAGACCCTTCTCGTGAGAAAGGGTTTCAACCTCTTATCGCAGGAAGACTTCATGCGGCTGTAGCAAAAAACCCCCTTGACCGCATTCACTCGATCAAGGGGGTTTTTGAATATCTGGTGGTCCCAAAGGGAATCGAACCCTTGTTTCCGGCGTGAGAGGCCAGCGTCCTAACCGCTAGACGATGGGACCATGGCTGGGGGACTAGGATTCGAACCTAGGTAGCAGGATCCAGAGTCCTGAGTCCTACCGCTAGACGATCCCCCAGTGGCGTCTGAATTGAGAAGGCGCGAATTTAGACAATTCGCCACTCAATGTCAACACGAAATTTCCTAAGGTTTCCCGCTTTTGAGCACTTTCTGAATCCGCTGGAGAACCCTCTCCTTCCCGAGTGTCATCATGACCTGATCGATCCCGGGGCTGACCGTCTTACCCGTGAGCGCCACGCGCAGAGGCTGCACGACGGCCTTGAGCTTCGCCCCGCGCTCCTCGGAGATGGTTCGCAAGAGATTCTCGATCCCTTCCTTCGTGAAACGCTCCAGGGACGGGAGTCTCTGCATCACGGCCTCCAGATAACCCAGACCTTCCGGATTCAGGTATTCCTTGCGGAGCTTCTCGTCGCAGGTGATATCGTCGCAGAAATAGAAGGCTGCAGACTCGGCCATTTCGATCAGGGTTTTCGAACGGGACTGGAGGTCGAGGACAACACTTTTGACAAAATCACTGTTCGGCGCCCGGATGCCCATGTTTTCCAGAAAGGGGACGATCTCCAGGGCGAGCCGGCCTGCCTCGCTCTGCCGGATGTAGTGCTGGTTGAGCCACAGGAGCTTTTCGGGGTTGAAGACGGCGGCCGACTTCCCGACCGAATCCAGTGAAAAATACTCGATGAGCTCTTTCGCGGTGAAGATCTCCTGGTCTCCATGGGACCAGCCCAGCCTCACCAGGTAGTTCACGAGCGCTTCGGGCAGGTACCCCATGTCCTTGTAGGCCATGACCGAGGTGGCCCCATGACGCTTGCTGAGCCTCGTCTTGTCAGAGCCGAGAATCATGGGCACATGGCCGAACTCGGGGATCGGATAACCGAGGGCTTCATAAATGAGGATCTGCCGCGGCGTGTTGTTCAGGTGGTCATCGCCCCGGATGACGTGGGTGATCGCCATGAGGGCGTCGTCCACAACCACGGCAAAGTTGTAGGTGGGATATCCGTCACTTCGCTCGATCACGAGATCATCGAGCTCCTCGTTTGAAAACTGCACCGTCCCCTTGACGAGGTCCCTGACAACGGTCACCCCGGTGTGTGGGCACCGGAAGCGGACGACGGAGTCGGGCGATTTCGGAAGGTTTCGGTCCCGGCAGGTGCCGTCATACTTGGGCTTCTGCCCTGTGGCGAGAGCCTTTTTTCGCTTTTCCTGCAGCAGTGCCTGCGGGCAGACGCAGTAATAGGCCTTCCCCTCCCCGATGAGCCTTTCCACGGCCTCTTTGTGGAGGTGTACGCGCTGGGCCTGAAAATAGGGACCCTCGTCCCAGGTGAGCCCGAGCCAGGTCATGGCGTCCAGGATGGCCCGCGTCGATTCCTCGGTCGAGCGAAGCTGGTCCGTGTCTTCGATTCTCAGGATGAAGGCCCCCTGGTGGTGCCTAGCAAAGAGCCAGTTGAAGAGCGCCGTCCGGGCCCCGCCGATGTGGAGAAAACCCGTCGGTGATGGGGCAAAGCGGGTTCGGACCCCGCCTTTTTGAGAACTTTTCATGAAGAAAAACCGCCGCTTTTTTGTTGCCTTTCATATATACACCCTCCGGCCTTTGTCAAGCCGCATTTCCCCTCCCGCAGAGACCGTTACACTTTCACAGGACGGGCATGTCACAGGTACTACAGCGGCTCTACATGGCTGAAAATGAAATAATTTCCTTGACAGGAGGGCCAATTTATAATCTACAAATGCAATTTAACCCCATATAAAAGAAGTTGCTTCTTTCAGGGGATATGTTTATTTTACTCTTCACACATGACGACGATTAAGGTTTCGAATATCCCCGAAGAGGGACTCAAGCACCATTTCAGGCTGGATGATGAAAAGTTAAAGGATATCGTGAAGGTGGACCGGGGAATGGATTTCCATCCCCACACGCTTGACGTGTCCTGCGATATATCCAAGATCCAGGAAACGGTCAGTCTCGATCTCCATCTGGAAACTGAGATCGATTTTGACTGTGGGCGCTGTCTTGAATCCTTTACCCTGCCCGTGAAGGGTGATGCACACTATACCTTGATCCCCTTCCGGGAGGATGTGATAGGTGAAGGAGAGTGGTCAGGCGAAGATGATGCTTTTGGGTTTTACAGGGAAGACCTGATCGATCTTGAATCCCTGGTTTACGAGCAGATTCTTCTCCAGATCCCTTTCAAGCCACTTTGCCGGGAGAATTGCCAGGGGCTTTGTCCCCACTGCGGGACGAATATGAACGTATCCTCCTGCAGTTGCCGGGAGGAACAGGCGGACAGCCCTTTTACAGCGTTGAAGAACTTGAAAGTCACAAAATAAGACCAAAGAAAGTAGGTTGATTTTTATGCCGAATCCAGTCAAACGACATTCAAAATCGAGAAGGGACAAGAGGCGCTCTCATGATTTTCTCAAATTCCCGGCGACCTCCGTCTGTCCACAGTGCAACGAACCCAAAATGCCGCATCACGCCTGCCCGAGCTGTGGGTCCTATAAAGGCAGGGAAGTGATCAACGTTGAAAAAGAGTCTTAATCCTCATTGACCGACTCCAGGGGGAGCGCATGCACAGGCTGGGCATTGTCTTTCCCGGACAGGGCGCACAGTACGTCGGGATGGGGCGGGACCTCCACAACGGCTTCGAGATCGTCCGATCCACCTTCTCGGAGGCCCGGGAGGTTCTGGGTTTCGATGTGGCAGCCCTCTGCTTTGAAGGTCCCCAGGAGGAACTGGATCTTACCATCAACACGCAGATGACGATCCTGACCCTGGAGCCCTGAGGCTCGTTCACTCTCGCAGCAGATATCAGCAGGAGGCCGTCCCCGTGGGCGTGGGATCCATGGCGGCCATCATCGGCCTGGAGCGGCCGGTGGTGGGGAGTCTCTGCCGGGAGGTCTCCCGGAAGAACGGCGTGGTGACACCCGCGATCTTCAATTCGCCCGACCAGACCGTTGTCTCGGGCTTAACCGCCGGCGTGGATTCGGTCACGAGCCGGGCCAGGGAAAAGGGAGCCAAGCGGGCAATCCGGCTTCCCTTAAGTGTCCCCTTTCACTGCGGTTTGCTGGTCGAAGCCGCCGGGCGGTTCAGGGAGGACCTGGAACGCGTGGAGATTCGTCAGGGCGATATTCCCGTTCTTTCAAACGTCGATCCCGCGGTGGTTCACGCGCCGGACAAAACAAAAGACCTGCTGGTCCATCACATCAGCGCGCCCGTAAGATGGCAGGAAACGATCGAAAAGATGGTCCTCATGGGTATAGACACGATCGTTGAAGTGGGCCCCCGTAAAATACTGTCGGCCTTATCCAAGAGGATCGATGGCCGGATCCGGATGCTCAACGTGGAGGACGGGGATTCACTGAAGAAAACTCTGGAGTTTCTCAGCACATGAAAAATAACCCCTCACTCCAGGAAAGAGTGGCCCTCATCACGGGAGGCTCAAGAGGTATCGGCAGGGCAATCGCCCTGAAGCTGTCAGCCGTGGGGGCTTATGCCATCGTCAATTACGCAAAGAACCTCGCAGCGGCCGAAGAGACGCTTACCCTGATCCGGAAGCAGGGTGGCAACGGGGAGGTCGTCCCGTTTGACGTCGCCGACGCGGAAGGAACCCGAAAGCTGATCGCGGACATGATCTCCCGAAAAGGGAGAATCGATATCCTGGTCAATAACGCCGGCACGTCGGCCGACGGGCTTCTGGTCCGGATGAAAGACGAGGACTGGGAATCGGTGATCCGGACGAACCTGACGGGGACCTACAACTGCTGCCGCGCTGTTGCCTATTCCATGATGAAGCGTCGATGGGGACGGATCATCAACATCACCTCCGTCGTCGCGGAGTCCGGAAATGCCGGCCAGGTCAACTACAGTGCGTCAAAGGCGGGAATCATCGGGCTGACAAAATCACTGGCCCGGGAACTCGGCCCTCGAAATATCTGCGTCAATGCCGTGGCCCCGGGATTCATCGTGACGGACATGACGAAATCCCTGCCGGAAGAGGTCAGGGAGCAGATAAAAGAACAAATCCCCCTCGCGAAACTGGGTACACCGGAAGACGTGGCCGGTATCGTCGCCTTTCTGGCGACGGAGGAAGCCGCTTACATCACGGGCCAGGTCATCCACGTCAACGGGGGGCTTTACATGTAGGACCGGACCCACCCCGGGGAATCCCGGAGGCCGTTTGCCGAACGGACGAAGCGATCACGGGACCCCGAATTCTCTGATCCCCAGGGACACAGAGCGGAAGGACATACTGATTTACAGAAGGAGGATGCGTTCATGTCAATCGAAGAAAAGGTCGTGGAAATTATCATGGAGCAGCTGGATGTCACGAAGGAAGAGTGTGTCCTTGAGGCTTCATTCATCGATGATCTGGGTGCGGATTCCCTGGATATCGTCGAATTGATCATGGCCCTGGAGGAAAATTTCGGCATCGAGATCTCCGATGAGGAGTTGCGAAAGATCCGCACGATCCAGGATTCGATCAACTTCATCAAAAAAAAGAAGGGGTTACTGACCTGAGAAAGACCGGAGAAAGGGATTGAAGCGCAGGGTGGTCATAACGGGGCTCGGCACGGTAAACCCGCTGGGCAACAATGTCAGCGATTTTTGGGGGGCCCTGTGCGCCGGCCGATCTGGCATCGGGCCCATCACCCGATTCGACGCTTCCAACTTCCAGACCCGGATCGCCGGAGAACTGAAGAACTTCGACCCCCTTCAGTTCGTCAACAAGAAAGAGCTCCGGCGCTACGACAACTTCATCATCTACGCCCTGGCCTCGGCCGAGATGGCCCTTGCCGACGCCAGGCTTACCATTGGAAACGGAAACGCCGAGAGGACGGGCGTCATCATCGGATCGGGCATCGGGGGCATCACGACGATTGAGAAATTGAAGGAAGCGATGCAGCAGCCGGGACCGGTGAAGCTCTCCCCTTTTGCCGTACCGTCGGCCCTCGCGAATCTCGCCGCCGGTCACGTCTCGATCCGGTTCGGGGCCAAGGGCCCTATTAGCTGCACCGTCACGGCCTGTGCGGCAGGGACCAACGCCTTGGGCGATGCCTCTCGAACGGTTGCCCTGGGATATGCCGACATCATGATTGCCGGCGGCACCGAAGCCGCCATCTCCCCGCTGACGGTGGCCGGCTTCAGCGCCATGCGGGCGCTTTCCGTGAGAAACGACGCACCCGAAAAGGCCAGCCGTCCTTTCGACAAAGACCGTGACGGCTTCGTCATCGGGGAAGGCTGCGGGATCCTCATCCTGGAAGAACTGAGCCATGCCCTGAAGAGGGGCGCGCGGATTTACGCGGAGCTTGCAGGCTTCGGGTTGACAAGCGACGCCTTTCACATGGCGGCGCCGCCGCCGGGCCACGAAGGGGCTGCAAGATCCATGCGGCTCGCGCTGCAGGATGCAGGCGTGGCGCCCGAAGAGATCGGTTACATCAACGCCCACGGGACCTCGACGCCGCTCAATGATCTCTACGAGACGCAGGCGATCAAGGCGGTCTTCGGAGCTCACAGCCGGAATCTTCTGGTGAGTTCCACGAAGTCCATGACGGGACATCTCCTGGGCGGAGCCGGGGGGCTGGAGGCCATTGTGTGTGTTAAGGCCATACACGAAGGGGTGGTTCCCCCGACGATCAACCTGGACCACCCGGACGCGGAATGTGATCTCGATTACGTCCCTCATCAGTCGAGAAAGCGGGACGTGCGGGCGGCTCTCTCCAACACCTTCGGGTTTGGCGGCGTGAATGCCGTCCTGCTCTTCAAAAAGTTTGCGGGGTAGAGGTCGGGCCATGAAAATCGTGATAGGATCGGACCACGCGGGGCTTTCCCTCAAGGAGGAACTCAAAGAATTCCTGGGCACCATGGGCTTGCGCGTGCACGACGTGGGGACCCACAGCGACCAGGCTTCGGATTACCCCGATTATGCCGTCAAGGTGGCCGAGGCGGTCTCCATGGGGCAGTTCCAGAGAGGGATCCTCGTCTGCGGCTCCGGCGTCGGCATGGCCATCGTGGCCAACAAATTCCCCAATGTCCGGGCCGTGGTCTGCCTCGATGAAGAAACGGCCCGCATCAGCCGGTGCCACAACGACACCAACATCATCGCTTTCGCGGAGCGGCGGACAGACACGGAGACCGCTCAGGGAATTTTAAAGATATGGCTGGAGACGGACTTCGAGGGCGGCCGCCATAAAGCCCGCGTGGACAAGATCCGGGACATCGAGAGGCGTCTCAGCGGGAAGTATTAGACGAACAAGGAGGAATCATCACACAACATGTCCATGTTAAAGAAAATCGACCCCGAAGTCGCAGAGGCCATCTGGCAGGAAACCAAGAGACAGGCGGAAAAGCTGGAGCTCATCCCCTCGGAGAATTTTGTCGATGAGGCCGTGCTGGAGGCCCAGGGATGCATCATGACGAACAAGTACGCCGAGGGCTACCCGGGTAAGAGATATTACTACGGCTGCGAGTATGTCGATGTCGTCGAGGCACTGGCCATCGAGCGGTGTAAAAAGCTCTTCGGCTGTGACCACGTCAACGTCCAACCCCACTCCGGAACGCAGGCCAACATGGCCGTCTACTTCGCCACCCTGCAGCCGGGAGACACCATCCTCGGTATGAACCTCGCCCATGGCGGTCATCTCTCCCACGGAAGCCCGGCGAATTTCTCGGGAAGGCTCTACAATGTCGTCCATTACGGCGTGGACCGTAAAACCGAAACCATCGACTTCAACGAGGTGGAATCCCAGGCCAAGAAATACCGCCCCAAGATCATCGTCGTGGGCGCAAGCGCCTATTCCCGGACGATCCCTTTTGAGCCTTTCAGGGCTATTGCCGACCAGGTAGGAGCCTTAGTCATGGCCGACATCGCGCACGTCGCGGGCATGGTGGCCGTGGGCATTCACCCCACGCCGATCCCCCTCTGCGAGTTTGTGACGACGACAACGCATAAGACACTCCGGGGACCGAGAGGCGGTCTCATCATGTGCCGACACGACCATGCCAAGGTCCTGGACAGCCGTGTCTTCCCCGGAAGCCAGGGCGGCCCGCTGATGCACATCATCGCCGCGAAGGCCGTTGCCTTGAAGGAAGCGCTGACGGAAGAGTTCAAACAGTACCAGCACCAGCTGATCAAGAATGCCAGAACGCTGGCCGAAACACTGGTCGCCGAGGGCTTCCGCCTTGTCTCCGGGGGCACGGACAACCACCTCATGCTTATCGACCTCACCGACAAGGGGATTACGGGTATGGAAGGGGGTGCGGCCCTGGACAAGGCAGGGATCACCGCCAACAAGAACATGATCCCCTTCGACACGAAAGGCCCCCAGGTGACCAGCGGCGTTCGGATGGGGACACCGGCTATCACCACCCGGGGAATGAAGGAGGCGGAGATGAAGACCATCGGCCGGCTCATCGCCTATATCCTGAAGGACACCAAGGACGAGAACCGTCAGAAGGAAGTGCGGGAGAAGGTCCGGACCCTTTGCGAGAAGTTTCCCCTCTACAGGGACCGGATCCTCCGCAAGTAGGAAAGATGGCTCAAAAACCGAACGCCAAGTCCAAGACGGTCACCAAGCTCGCGATGCCGAGGACCCGCCCCAGCTGGGACGAGTACTTCCTGGACATCGTGGCACTCGTCGCCAGGCGATCCACGTGCCTGAGGCGCGGGGTCGGGGCCGTCATCGTCAAGGATAAGCGACTCCTCACGACGGGTTATAACGGCGCGCCCAGCGGGCTGCGCCACTGCCTGGAGACGGGCTGCCTGAGGGAGAAACTAAAGATTTCTTCGGGGGAGCGTCACGAGCTCTGCCGCGGCCTCCACGCGGAGCAGAACGCGATCATCCAGGCCGCCGTACACGGCGTGAGCATCAAGGGGGCGACGCTCTACTGTACCAGCCATCCCTGTGCGATCTGCCTGAAGATGATTATCAACGCCGGGATCACAAACATCGTGTACCGGGAAGGCTACAGCGACAAGCTGGCCGAGCAGATGCTCGAGGAAACCGGTATCGAGGCAAAGAAATTATGAAATGCCCTTTCTGCGCCAATCCGGCGAACAAGGTGATCGACTCCCGCATCAGCAAGGAAGGCAACGCCATCCGGCGCCGCAGGGAGTGCCTCGGCTGCAGCAAACGGTTCACCACCTATGAATATGTCGAGGAGGTCCTCCCCGTGGTCGTCAAGAAGGACGGCAGGCGCGAGTCCTTCGACCGGTCCAAGATTCTGTCGGGGATCAAAAAGGCCTGTGAAAAGCGCCCGATCAGCATGGATGCCATCGAGGCCGCCGTGGATCGCATCGAACAGGCCTGCCAGGAATCCCAGGCAAAGGAAATACCTTCCTCCTTTATCGGTGAGCGGGTCATGGCGGAACTGCACAACCTCGACAAAGTGGCTTACGTCCGGTTCGCGTCGGTCTACCGGCAGTTTCGTGACGCCACCGAATTCCTCGAGGAGCTGAAGGGCATTCTGAACCTCAAAGAGGACAAGGGCGAAAACAAGGCACGCGCCGAAAAGCCTGCGGAAGAAAAGGATTCTCGTCGAAGCTCGGGTTAAAGCCATGTTTACCGGCATCATTCAGGGACTGGGTACGGTCAGGAAGATGACCCGTCAGGGTCAGGACGCCCTCATCGGGGTGGAAACGGTGCTTCCCCTGAATGATCTGAAGCGGGGAGACAGTATCGCCGTCAACGGGGTGTGCCTCACGATCACGACGCTCTCCGGCCAGGTCTTCAGTGCCGATGTGTCGACCGAGACGCTCGCGAGGACCAATCTGCAGTTCCTGAAAGCGGGGGAACGGGTCAATCTGGAAAAAGCCCTCCGGCTGACGGATTTCCTGGGCGGGCACCTCGTCCTCGGTCACATCGATGGTCCTGGAAAAATCGTCGAGAGGACCCCGAAATCGGGATCCATCGTCCTGGGCGTGACCGTGGAGGAGGGTCTGGGCCGTTACATCGTGGAAAAAGGGTCTATCGCCGTTGACGGGATCAGCCTGACGGTCAACCGATATGCTAAAGACCGATTTTATGTTAATATCATTCCACACACGATAGAGAACACCACCCTGTCGTTCAAGAAGGCGGGGGATCCCGTCAACATCGAGACGGACATCCTCGGGAAATACGTGGAGAAGCTTTTGAACCCGGAGAAGGGTGTGGACATGCAGTTTCTGGCGAAACACGGTTTCTTGAAATAACCACGGATCCAATCAAGGTGCACTATGGCAACGAGCAATATCGCAGACGCAATTGAAGATATCCGAAACGGCAAAATGATCATCTTGGTCGATGACGAAGACCGGGAAAATGAAGGGGATCTCTGCATGGCCTCGGAGTTTGTCACACCCGAGGCCATCAACTTCATGGCCAGGTACGGGCGCGGGTTGATCTGCCTCACCCTCAGCGACGAATTCATGGAGCGGCTGAAGATTCCCATGATGGTCTCAGACAACCAGTCCCGATTCAAGACGGCCTTCACAGTCTCGATCGAGGCCAAGCGCGGCGTCACCACCGGCATCTCTGCCGCCGATCGTGCCACGACGGTCCGTGCGGCCATTGCCGATGACGCAAAACCCGAGGACATCGTGAGCCCCGGCCACATTTTCCCGATCCTGGCCAGGAAGGGTGGTGTGCTCGTCAGGACGGGGCAGACGGAGGGGTCCGTCGACCTTGCGAGGCTGGCGGGATTGAAATCCACAGGGGTCATCTGCGAGATTATGAACGACGACGGTTCCATGGCCCGGATGCCCGACCTCGAAATCTTCGCAAAAAAACACGCCCTGCCGCTCGCCGCCATCGCCGACCTGATCACCTACCGGATGAAAAACGAATCCCTGGTGCGCAGGGCTGCAACGGCGAAGCTGCCCACCCTTTACGGCGGCGAATTCAAGCTCATCGTCTATGAGAACGACGTCGACGAGATGAAGCACCTCGCCCTCGTCAAGGGAGACATCCAGCCCGGCGACGAGGTGCTGGTGAGGGTTCATTCCGAATGTCTGACGGGGGATGTCTTCGGCTCCATGCGATGCGACTGCGGGGAGCAGCTCCAGACGGCCATGGAGATGGTCGCCAAGGAGGGCAAGGGCGTCATCGTGTACATGCACCAGGAAGGGCGGGGCATCGGTCTCGTCAACAAAGTCAAGGCCTACGAATTGCAGGAACTCGGCAAGGACACGGTGGAGGCCAACCTCGAGCTCGGCTTCAAGGAAGACCTGAGGGATTACGGTATCGGGGCCCAGATCCTCGTGAATCTCGGTGTGAGAAAAATCCGCCTTCTCACCAATAACCCCAAAAAGGTTGTCGGTCTCGAAGGCTACGGGATGACCATCGTGGAGAGAGTTCCCATCGAGATGCAGCCGAACAAGGTCAACATCCGCTACCTGAAGACGAAAAAGGAAAAAATGGGGCACCTGTTAAAAATCTAAGGCACGGAGAAAAGATTATGGGCAAAATCATAGAGGGGAAAATTATTGCCAAGGGCATGCGGTTCGGGATCGTGGCCAGCCGCTTCAACGATTTCATCTCGGCAAAACTGATCGAGGGAGCCCTGGACGCCCTGACAAGGGCCGGCGCGGATGAAAAGGACATCACGATCGCGAAGGTGCCGGGTGCCTTCGAGATCCCGCTGGTGGCAAAGCGAATGGCCCGGAGTGGCAAGGTGGACGCCGTCATCTGCCTGGGGGCCGTGATCAGGGGTGCCACGCCTCACTTCGAGTACATCAGCGCGGAAGTGTCCAAGGGGATCGCCACCGTGGCCCTCGAGACGGAAGTGCCCGTTGTCTTCGGTGTCATCACCACCGATACCATCGAACAGGCCATCGAGCGGGCCGGCACGAAGTCCGGGAACAAGGGTTTTGATGCGGCCCTGTCGGCCGTCGAGATGGTGGACCTCTTCAGGAAGATGAAATAAGAAGAAGGGTTCCGGCAGAAAGTGTTTCCCCTGTCATGAGCAATTCACAGGTCCCCGGGGGGTCCCCCGGGAGGACACACGGGGATCGCGTCGGATAACACAATGCGTCGAAGACGAAAGGCAAGGGAGATTGCCTTACAGGTTCTTTATCAGATCGATGTTCTCAACATTGACGCCGGGGAAGCTGTGGATCTTTTCTGGAGCAACTTCAGCGGCGCCGAAGAGGCCAGAAAATACTCCACCGAACTCGTCGAGGGGACCTGCAGCCACCGGGAGGAAATCGACCAGCTCATCTGCGGTTGCTCTGAGAACTGGTCGCTCGAGCGGATGGCCCGTGTCGACCGGAACATCCTTCGGCTTGCCATCTACGAACTTCTGTACTGCCGAAACGTTCCGCCGAAAGTGACCCTTAACGAAGCGATTGATCTCGGGAAGGATTACGGCTCGGAAAACTCGGGTTCATTCATCAACGGCATTCTTGACGCGCTGTACGCAAAGATACGCGGCCCACATGCAGATCAAGATATCAACGGAGCCCCTGGACATCCTGAATCCTGAATGCCTGGTGCTCGGTTTCTTCTCCGACGAAAGGCCCCCCAAGGGACCCTGCGGTTTCGCGGACTGGCGTCTCAACGGTCTCATTTCAAATCTCCTGGCTGCAGGCAGGATCAGCGGTGCGCTCCACGAAAACGTCATGATCGAAACGGGGGGGAGAATCCCGCCGCCCAAGATGCTCCTCCATGGCCTTGGCCCATTCCATAAACTCTCCTACGAAAGGCTGCATCAGGCCGGGACCCATCTCGCCAGAACGGCCATCGGCATCCGCTGCAGGGATTTCGCCTTCGATATCCCGGCGGCACCACGGACAGAGCTGGATATCACCCAGATGACGGAAGCCCTAATTCGAGGCTTCTTCGACGCGCTGCTTCCGGAGACGCCCGATGCTGAAAAGAGGCTATGCCCCTGCATACTGGCGGAGGAATCCTACTTTCAGAAGGCCCTCCTCGGCCTTCATCGATGTAAACTCAGTGTTCGGGACTGGATCCCTATCGACATCGTCATCCAGAGAAACAATCCGCCCGCACCGATTTGATCTTCTTTTTTGCCTGGCGTCGAATAGCAGAACAGGACATGCGGGCCTTCGGCCCCGTTCCAGCCCAAACCTGGCAAAAATGGCGTTGAAAGTCCCCCCCGCCTGTGTTAGGGGATTTTAACCTTTCATCCGACGGAGAGCACTCATGACAAGAAAATACAACCCCCACCACATCGAAGAAAAATGGCAGAAGCGCTGGGAGGCGGATCGGATCTTCAAAGTGACCGAGGACCCTTCCAGGAAAAAATACTACCTCCTGGAAATGTTCCCCTATCCCTCGGGACGGATCCACATGGGCCACGTGAGAAATTACACCATCGGAGACGTGGTCGCCCGCTACAAGCGGATGAGGGGATTGAATGTCCTCCACCCCATGGGATGGGATGCCTTCGGAATGCCGGCGGAAAATGCCGCCATCGAGCACGGGATCCATCCGGCGATCTGGACGAACGAAAATATCGACAACATGAAAAAGCAGCTCAAGCGGATGGGCTTCAGCTATGACTGGGATCGGGAGCTCTCCACCTGTGAACCCTTCTACTACAAGTGGGAACAGCTTTTCTTTCTGTGGATGTACGAGAAGGGGCTCGCCTACAAGAAGGGCTCGACGGTGAACTGGTGCCCCAGCTGTACGACGGTGCTCGCCAATGAACAGGTAGAGGCCGGACAGTGCTGGCGGTGCGGCAGCGCCGTGGAAGAAAAATTCCTCGAGCAGTGGTTCTTTCGCATCACCGCCTACGTGGACGAGCTGCTGGAATACTGTGACAGGCTTCCCGGCTGGCCGGAGCGCGTCATCACCATGCAGAAAAACTGGATCGGCAAGAGCACCGGCGTCGAGATTTCGTTCCCCATGGCGGACGCCAAGGGCGACATCAAGGTCTTCACGACGAGACAGGATACCATCTACGGCGCGACCTTCATGCTCATCGCCGCCGAGCATCCGCTGGTCATGGAGCTTGCCGCCGGAAAGGGCATCGAGAAGGACGTGATGGAATACGTCGAGCGTGTCAAGAAGCAGGACAAGCTCATGCGCACCTCCGACTACTACGAGAAGGAGGGCATCTTCCTCGAGAGCTACTGCCTGAACCCCGTGACGGAGCAGAAAATGCCCATTTACGCGGCCAACTTTGTTCTAGCCGACTACGGAACGGGATGCGTCATGGCCGTGCCGACCCATGACCAGCGTGACTTTGAGTTTGCCGAGAAGTACCGTCTGCCCATGATCCTCGTCATCCAGAATCCCAAGACCCCCCTCACCGTCGAGAAGATGGCCGAGGCCTACGTGGAGGAAGGTATTCTGGTCAACTCGGGCCCCTTCAACGGCATGAAGAACACGGAGGCGATGGGTGCCATTGCCAATCACCTCGAATCCATCGGCCGGGGAAAGCCCACCATTCAGTTCCGGCTCCGTGACTGGGGCATCTCACGGCAGAGATACTGGGGAGCCCCCATCCCGATTATCTACTGTGGCAAGTGCGGTGTGGTGCCCGTACCGGAGGCGGATCTGCCCGTGGTCCTTCCGCGAGATGTGGAAATCAAGGGAGAGGGAGGCTCGCCTCTGGAGAGGCACGATGCCTTCGTGAACACCACCTGTCCGAAATGCAAGGCAAAAGCCAGGCGTGACACGGACACGATGGATACCTTTGTGGAGTCCTCGTGGTATTTCGACCGTTTCTGCTGCCCCGATCATGATGTGAAGCCGGGGCTCGACCGGAAACGGACGGATTACTGGCTCCCCGTGGACCAGTATATCGGGGGTATCGAGCATGCCATCCTCCATCTTCTCTATTCCCGCTTCTACACGCGCGTACTCCGGGACTTCGGCGTTCTGGGCATCTCCGAGCCCTTCACCAATCTTCTCACCCAGGGCATGGTCTGCAAGGAAACCACCCGCTGCGCCGAGCACGGCTATCTCTATCCCTCCGATGTCCGGGAAGGCCGGTGCACGCGCTGTGAAAAACCGGTCGTCGTCGGAAAAACGGAGAAGATGTCCAAGTCCCTGAAAAATGTTGTCGACCCTGATTATCTCATCGAGAAATACGGGGCAGACACGGCCAGGGTGTTCTGCCTCTTCGCCGCGCCGCCGGAGAAGGACCTGGAGTGGAGCGATCAGGGCGTGGAGGGATCCTTCCGGTTCCTGGGCCGGGTATGGCGAATCGTCACCGAATACCTGGAGGATATCCGGACCGTTGAGAAATTCAGCGGCCAGGTTGAACTGGATGGAGAACTCAAGAAGCTTCGCCGTAAAACACACCAGACGATCAAGAAAGTCACAAGCGACATCGAGGACCGCTTCCACTTCAACACGGCCATCAGTGCCATTATGGAACTCGTCAATACCCTCTATGGCATCCAGCGGCCCGGCAAGGACGACCGGCTTGCCCTGTCCGTCGTCAAAGAATCCCTCGAGGCGACGGTCACGCTCCTCTCGCCCATTGTGCCCCACATCGTCGACGAGCTCTGGGAGATGATGGGTCACAAGGAGTGCCTGTTTACCATCCCCTGGCCTTCCTTTGATCCGGCCATCACCGCGGAAGAGGAACTCACCATCGTCGTGCAGGTGAACGGCAAGGTGCGGGGGCGCATCACCGTCAGCGCCGACGAATCCGACGGCAAGATCAAGGAACTCGCCCTCGCCGAAGAGCGGGCCATCAAGTTTATCGAAGGAAAGCAAGTGGAAAAGGTTGTTTACGTGCCCAGGAAGCTCGTCAATATCGTTGTGAAATAGGGATCAGGGTTCAGGGTCAAGGGTATAGGGAAGAAAGAAATGCAAAAAGTAACAACAGTCGGCAGGAGACGGGGATGCCTCATGCTGCTGTTTCTCATATTGACCTCGCTGGTGCTCATTAATTGCGGCTACCGCTTCTCCCCGGGTGGTGAACATATCAACCCGGACATCCGCCGGGTCTATGTGGACACCTTCATCAACGACACCAGCGAAGCTTACGTGGAGAATTACATTCGAAACGGTTTCATCGACCAGTTCCGGAGATCGAGCCGATTCACGATAACCGACGGAAAAGAAACAGCGGATGCCGTTCTGACGGGCAGCGTCAAGAATATCGTTGTGACGCCTCTGGCTTCCAACCAATTCGACAAGGCCACGGAAAACCGCATTTGGATGGTTGTCGGGATTCAATTTCAAGAAAGGCGGAGCGGGAACATGATCTATCTAAACCCCACCTTGACGGGTGAGCAATCCTTCCTGACGGATCAGGTTGACACCAACAGGAGCTCGATCAATAAATCAGCGGCCCTTCAGAAACTCTCCCTGGATCTTTCGGAAAAGGGGTTTCGACTTCTCATGTCAGGCTTTTAGCCCAGCTGATTGACCTTTCGGGTCAGTCTCGAAATCTTCCTGGACGCTGTATTTTTGTGCAGCACGCCCTTTGACGCCGCTTTGTCGATAACGACAATGGCTTTGGCCAGGGCTTTCCGAGAATCATCTTTTTTCTTATCCTCTACCGCACCGAGCACCGCCTTCAGCCTTGTTTTCACGCTGGATTTCACGGAGGCGTTTCTCAGATGCCTTTTCTTGTTTTGCCGGGCCCTCTTTTCTGCAGACTTGTGTATTGCCAAAAAAGTTCCTCCTTACAACAGGTTTGGTGACGAGTCGGTTCATTTATATCACTTTGAAAATCCTGTCAAGCCCTAAAAGGCCGAAGTAGCGCTCACCCATTCAGGGCCCTGTAAACGGTAAAAACGCCGAGACACCCCAGAAATATCAGGATGATCCGACGGTAACCTTCCTCCCGGACCCTGCCGTAAAAGTGGGAGCCCGCCAGTGTCCCGACGATTACGGCAGGCAGGGACAGGACGAAGAGTTTCATAACCGTCCAGGTGGTCAGCCCGTTTGCCGCCTGAAAAAAGACAACGATGAGACCCGACACGAGGAAATAAGCCTGGAGCGTGACCTTGATTTGATCCTTCGACCATGGCTGGAGGGAGGTGTAGATGATGACGGGCGGTCCGGAGGCGCTCAGGGCCCCGCCGAGACATCCCGCCAGAAAGCCGTATAGATAGGCCCACCGCTTACGGACGCCCTGCATGGATATTCTGAAGGTCAGGCCGTAAAGCGCGTAGCCGATGAGCACGGCACCGAGGACGAGCTGGATCAGGCTCGTGTCCAGACGTTTCAGCAGAAAAACCCCCGCGGGCACGCCCAAGACAGTCCCCGCGAGCAGCGGATATACTCTTCGCCACTCCAGATGCTGCCTCAACTGGATGAGCAGCAATACGGTGAGGACAAGGGCAATGAGGGCTACAAGGGGGATGGCCGTCTTTACATCCAGAAACAGGATGAGAAGCGGAAGCGACAGTAGCACCGATCCGAAACCACTCAATCCCTGGATAAAACCCGCCAGAAAGGTCACGGCCAAAAGCTGCGCGTATGTCGTCATCTCTGCCGCCATAGGGCAGGTTCTACCCGCGTCGGATACGAACCCCTCATCCTCTCTTTCAGAAAGTCACCCACGCATTTTCGGGATCCCTACCAGCGGTAGGCATTAAAACGCTGATCCCGGGCGACATGGTCCATCCTTTTCCAGCCCTTCGCGGCCAGAAATGATCGGGCCATCTCGAGGCGTTCCGTCATCCCCGGATGGGTCGAGAAGAAACCTCTTCGGTCGCTACCCCGCTGCTCCCGTGCCAGTCTACCCAGGAAATCATAAAGACCGCTAGGATCATAACCGGCCCGCTGCATGTAAATCATGGCGGACTCGTCTGCAGCTTTTTCCTGTTCCTGGCTGTAACCGTTTACGACAATGGTCTTGAAAACGTCATTCACGGATCCCTCAAAGAGCGTCGTCAACTCGGCGAGTTGCCTGCCGCCGAACCTTCCGGCTGCATCGGCACCGAGAGCCGTAACCGCCTGTGTCCACCGGGCCGCGCTGATGGCCTTGACGCCATCACGGTTTACAATATGCCCTATCTCATGAGCGACGATGGCGGCAAGTTCTTCTTCGCTCCCCGCACGCTGAAGCATGCCCCGGCTGATGAGAATCAGCCCCCCGGGGCAGGCCATGGCATTCACCTCGTCGGTGTCAAGGATAGCAAAGTGGTACCCCCCATATATGTAAGGTTTGTCGGAAGAAAGGGCGATCGTCCGTCCGATGCTGTTGATGTATTCGTTCCGACGGTTATCCGTGTAAAGCCTGTACTGGCCGAGAATCGTGGCCGCCACGGCCCGACCCAGATAATACTCCTCCTTCTCCGTCATGGGTCTTGCGGCCTGAGCGGTGGACATCGCCTGCTTGTCGAGGAGTTCCTTGTCCCTTGCGGAAAGGACCCCCGAACTCTGCCCCACAGCCGTCCCCACCTGGACAACCTCGGCACAGCCACCGAGAAGAACGAACGCCGCCATCACGATCAGTAAGAGAAGATTTCTGTTTTTCATGGCTCACCTCCCGGCTCCCTGAGGTTCCCGGCCCGGATGAAATTCTCAACCTGCCCCTCGCTCAACCGGTAGGACTCTACCTGGGTCACAAGGTCGTACCTCATCTTCGGATTCTTGTTGCGAAAGGACTTTTCAACCTCCGGGGTGAATCCTTTTCCGGCTAGGGCAACCTCATCCCGGGTCGCCTCCGCGGCGCGGCCGCCCGAGAGCGAGGACCAATCGAATTTCTGCTCCTGAACGGTACTGATATGGATCCAGCCCTGCCGGCCCTTGTAGTTGACCATCAACCAGTCCCCTTTTCTCGCCTGCTCCTGAAGCACCTCGCCGTAGGGCACCCGGGTCACCACGGGCGCAAAGAATTTGCGGTCTTTTCGTATCGTGGCCTCCTCCGTCACCACCCTGAAGGTGGCCGCCGCGGCAACGGCAGCCATCATCATGGAGCCCAAGAGAACTAACCAGACAATCTTTTTCATGCTCTCCCTCCTTTCAGCGTCCGAACCTCAAACGGATGGACGGCATTTTTTCATGAACTTACTTCGTCGTCAATCGAAAGACACCATCCCAGTCCTCGGGCGGAGGCTGCTTCAGGAAGATCTCACAACGGCGGGTGAAGGTCATCGACGGACCGTCATCGGGCTTGAGCTGCCGCACGCGTCCGAAGGCGGCCATGGCTTCCGCCCATCGCCTGTTTCTGTAATCTTCGAGACCCTTCGAAAAAACACTCAGGGCCTCGGTGAGCCCCTCCTCCATTTCTCCCTTTCGTGCCAGGAGCTCGAAGATGCGGACGGGTATCTCCTTGCCTTTGACCTGGAGGCGGTCCAGCTCCCGGACCTCGATGTGGTCCCTCGCCTGGCGGTAGGTCTCCTCGCTGATGATGATGCTCGTGCCGTATTCCTTACCGGCCCCTTCCAGACGGGAGGCGAGATTGACCTGATCCCCGATGACGGTGAAGTCGAAGCGCTGGCTGGAGCCCATGTTGCCGATGATCATCTCACCGGTATTGATGCCGATCCGGGCATGAACGGGGGGGAGGCCCGCCTGGACGAACTCCTCGCGAAGGGCCGCGAGTCTCCTCTGATTGTCAATGGCGGCGTGACAGGCCCGAACGGCATGATCCTCCTGCGGAAGCGGCGCCCCCCAGAAAGCCATGATGGCATCGCCTTCATACTTGTCGATGATGCCGCCGCTTGCCAGGATGATATCCGTCATGGCCGTGAGATACCTGTTGAGGAGCGTGACCACCTCTT
>JAPLJU010000197.1 GCA_026388445.1 Deltaproteobacteria bacterium | reverse complement strand
GTTATGAATTAGATTTCTTCGAGACAAACCGGCATGCGGTCTTGATCCCCCTTCGCTGACCGCGATTGTGAGTCTTGAATGACATCGCTTTCCATCAAAGACTTCTTTGAAGGTGGGGAAGAAAGACTGGGTCTCCGTCTGGTCTCCGGGCACGCCGGGTTGTCGAGGATCATCAAAGACCCCGTTATCTGCACATCCCAGCAGGCCTTTAAAAAACACCCCGTCCGGCTGCAAAGAGAAACCATTCTCATTCTGATTCCCGAAGATGTTCTGCATCTGGAGCGGCAATCGGAGCGGGACAGGGGCGAAAAACTCTCCGGGCTTTCCTCCGCCTATCTCGTCTCCGTCGTCGTTCCCTCAACGGACCGGGCGGCCGATTTTCTCGTGCGTTGGGCCGAAAACACCGGTATCCCCCTCTTTCTTTCCAGCCTCGATGCCTTCCTCCTCGAAAGCCGGATGATCGGTCATCTCCGGGAGAGGCTGCATCATATCGGAACCCTCCAGGGGGTCTTTCTGGAGGTATCGGGGTTGGGGATATTGCTCACCGGAGAGAGCGGCATCGGAAAGAGCGAATGCGCCCTGGAGCTGATGACGAGGGGCCATAAACTGGTTTCCGATGATGTGACGGAAATCGAGAAAAGAGGGGACCGGATCTACGGCCGAAGCCCCGAGGAGATCAAGTATCTCATGGAGATTAAAGGGCTGGGGATCATCAACATCGGCACCATCTTCGGTACCCATGCCGTGCGCGAAGAGATGCCCATCGACCTTGTGGTGGAATTCGTGCCGGTTGAAAAGGTCGGGCCGGTGGACGGCGCCACCCCCGCGATGCGCCAGGCCATGGGCGTTTCCGTCCCGCTGGTCAGGCTGCCGGCAAGACACGGAAGCAATATGGCCACGGTCATCGAGGTCCTGGCAAAAGATGTTCTCGCAAAAAGACGCCAACAGGGAAAGACGGCATAAAAAAACGGGGGGGGTCAGCGATGCAGAACGTCAGAATCGTGATCGTGACCGGTCTTTCGGGTTCCGGAAAGAGTACGGCGCTCCGGGCTCTGGAAGACATCGGTTTCTACTGTGTGGACAATCTACCCGTTGTTCTGCTCCCTAAATTTCTCGAGATTCAAACGGAGGCCGGAAGCGAGATCTCCAAGGTCGCTTTCGTGATGGATCTCCGGGAGCGGTCCTTTCTGAACCGCTACATGAAAACGTTCGAAGAGCTGAAGGAAAAAGGCTACCGGATAGAGATTGTCTTTCTGGATGCCAGCAACGAGGCCCTGCTTCGACGGTTCAGCGAAACCCGGAGGGCCCACCCCCTCTGCGAGAAGGGCACCGTCATGGAGGGGATCACACTGGAACGGGAGCGGCTTTCGAACTTGAAAAAGATGGCCGACAAGGTCATCGATACCTCGTCCTTCAACGTCCATCAGCTCAAGGATGTCATCCATCGACATTTCATGACCTCACCGGCGGACAAACGGCTGGTCATCAATTGTACATCCTTTGGATACCGTTACGGATTGCCCCCCGATGCCGACATCGTCCTCGATGTGCGTTTCCTCCCGAACCCTTATTTCGTGGAAGACCTGAAGAACTTCGACGGCAACGACAAAAAAGTGGAGGAATACGTCATGGGTTGGAATGAGAGCGTCACCTTCCTCCAGGAAATGTTCAAGCTCATGGAGTTTCTCATTCCGCTGTATGAAAACG
>JAPLJU010000084.1 GCA_026388445.1 Deltaproteobacteria bacterium | reverse complement strand
GATGGCCCAGTCGGTGCGGCGGAGGCGCTTGAAGAGGAGGTTGGCCATGATGGTCCCGCCGGTCCCGGCCCCCAGGATGACAAGTCTTTTCATCGGAAATAAATACTAGCATTAATATAGTATTTATTCAACCCCCGTCTTCCATTCTGTCAGGTAAAGATTGAAAGTGGACTATTTTGGGGAGATTTAAAGATGAAAAGTGGACTCGGAGGTCAGGCTGTGGTTTAAACCTCTGATCATCAAGGAGGTTACATCATGGCCGGACATCTTCACAAATCCTTCAGCGACCAGCAGATCAGGGCTCTTCTCCGAAGATATGTCGATCAGGAGATCCAGCTCCAGCACATCCTGGGCATCCTGAAAATCGGGCGCAGCCGGTTCTTTGAGATCCTCAAGGACTTCCGGGAGGATCCGCGGGGATTTACGGTGGCCTACCGGAGGAAAAGCTGCCCGCGGAAGCTCGCCCCGGAGGTCGAGAAGAACATCCTCCGGGAGCTGCGCTTCGAGAAGCGGCTGATCGAAAACTCCGAGGTTCCCCTCAGCAGTTATAACTACAGCTATATCCGGGACCGGCTCCGGGATGAGTACCATCAAAAGGTGTCCGTCCCGACGATCATCAAGAGAGCCAAGGAACACGATTTTTATCTCTCCCGGCCCAAAAGGAAAGCCCATGACCGGGAGGTCTTGACCAACTACGTGGGGGAACTCGTCCAACACGATTCCTCCGAGCACAAGTGGGCTCCCGATGCCGGGGTCAAATGGCACCTGATCACCAGCCTCGATGACCACAGCCGGCTGCTTCTCTACGCCGACTTCGTCGAGCGGGAGACCAGTTGGGACCACATCTCCGCCCTGGAAAACGTAGTTCTGCACTACGGCGTTCCCTATGCCTACTACACGGACTGCCACTCCATCTTCCGCTTCGTCCAGGGCCGGGACTCGATCTGGAGGAGGCATTATCTAGTCACGGATGACATCGATCCCCAGTGGAAGCAGGTCCTCCACGAATGTCGGATCGAGCCCCGTTACGCACTCTCCCCTCAGGCCAAGGGGAAGATCGAGCGGCCGTACGGCTGGCTCCAGGACAGGGTGGTCAGGACCTGTTCCCGGGAAAACGTCAAAACGATCGGCCATGCCCGGGAGGTCCTCCAGTTCGAGAAACACCGCTACAACAACCGGCAGGTCCACAGCACGACCGGCGAGGTCCCGATCATGAGGTTCCGCAGAGCCCTTCGAGAGAAACGAACACTCTTCCGGGAGTTCGAAGTCCCGCCTCCGTTCCGTTCAACCAAGGACATCTTCTCGCTCAAGGCGGAACGTGTCGTCGATCAGTACCGGAAAATCTCATTCAATAATCTCGAATTTAAACTAGACGGAGTCTCTGTTCGCGATAGGGTTCAGCTCCGCATCGTCCCGGACGTGGGGCACGGCATGGCCGAGATCCGCTTCTGGTGTGAAGACCACCTGGTCGGCATCCGGAAAATCAAGTCCGAAAGCCTGAATCTAGTCCACTTTTAAAGTTTAAGACAGTCCACTTTTAAAGTTTACGTAACACCCGGGTTCGGGGGCCGTTTGACAACCAGGCCTTCCGGGCCTAATCTGGAAACAGAGGCAGCATCATGGCCCTCGAGTTCAACGTTCCGCGGGAATTCCGGGGCCTCCTGCGTCTCGGGACGTGTTCCTGGAAGTACGATACCTGGAAGGGACTCATCTACGAGCTGCTGAAAACCTACCGGCCCGACGATTACCTCCCCGATTATGCCAAGAAGCTCGATTCGGTCGAGGTCGACCAGTGGTTCTGGAGCCTTTTCCCGGGGAGCTTGCGGCTCCCCGACCCATCAGCCGTGCGCCTTTACGCGAAAAGCGTCCCGGACGATTTTGTCTTCACCGTCAAGGCGCCCAACGCGCTGACCCTGACCCATTATTATTCGAAGCAAACGCCGCAAAACGCCGCCTTCGCCGGCAAGCTGAACCCCGCCTTCCTCGACCACGACCTTCTCTGCCGTTTCCTCGACGCCCTCTCCCCTCTCGAGTCGAAGCTCGGGCCGGTCATGTTCCAGTTCGAATACCTCAATAAGCAGAAGATGGCGTCCAAGGAGGTTTTTTTCGAGCGCTTCGGCGAATTCATCGACGCGGCCCCGAAGGGCTACCGATACGCGGTCGAGATTCGGAACCCGAATTACCTCTCGACGGCCTTTTTTAGTTTTCTCAAGGAACACGCGCTCGGCTTCGTCTACCTCGACGGCTACTACATGCCGCCCATCGGCC
>JAPLJU010000182.1 GCA_026388445.1 Deltaproteobacteria bacterium | reverse complement strand
CCTACCTGCAAACGCCCCTTTCCGACTGCTCGATGAATTCAACCAGGTGTTTCACCTCGGGCAGATCCGGCACCTCCGCTTTGACTTTTTCGATGGCTTTTTTCAGGATCAGGGATGATCGGAAGATAATCCTGTAAGCCTGTCTCAGGGCATTCAGGGTTTCCTCGCTGAATCCTTTTCGTTTTAACCCGACCAAATTCAACCCGTATAGTTTCGCGCGATTACCCGAGGCCGTCACGTAAGGTGGCACGTCCTGCGCAACGGCGGAGGCGCCACCGATAAAAGCGTGGGTTCCGATTCGAGTAAACTGGTGGATACCGGTCAACCCGCCGATGATCGCATAGTCCTCCACATCAATGTGTCCGGCCAGGTTGGCCGCATTGGCCATCACGACAAAGTTACCCAGTCTGCAATTGTGTGCCACGTGGCAGTAAGCCATGAGGAGATTGTTGTTGCCGATCTTTGTCATGCCGATATCGGCTGTCGTGGATCGATTGATCGTGACAAATTCCCTGATCACATTGTTATCGCCTATGATCACCCGCGTTTCTTCTCCTCGATACTTCAGATCCTGCGGGGCGGTGCCGATGGAGCTGAACTGAAAGATCCTGCAATTCACACCGATGTCCGTATGGCTGTCGATGACGACGTGAGGTCCGATCACCGTGTTTTTTCCGATGTTCACGTCGGATTTGACAACGCTGTAAGGTCCGACCTGGACCCCTTCGTCCAGCTTCGCTCCCGGTTCCACGATGGCTGTAGGGTGGATGTTCATCATGATTCCCTTCTATGTTTTGGTGACGGAGAAGCGTCGCACTTTACGCCTTCTTTTTTTCAAGCTCTTCCACCCTCTTCATAAGCGAAGAGACGGTGCTCCTGAGTTCGGCCATTTTGCCCAGATGGACCTGGAGTCGAAGCCATTCCTGGTGCGGCATCGTCGGTGTGCCGGAGACGATCTGCCCGGGCGGAATGTCCTTGGCCACGCCGGATTGGCCGGCGACCATGACCCCATCACCAATCGTAACATGCCCGGCAAGACCGGCCTGGCCTCCCAGAATGACGCTCCTTCCGAGCTTTGTGCTGCCGGAAATTCCGACCTGGGCGACGATGACGGAATTTTCCCCGATGACGACGTTGTGGGCAATCTGCACGAGATTGTCGATCTTGACCCCCCGCTGTATCCACGTCTTGCCCAGCGTTCCGCGGTCAATGGTGGTGTTGGAGCCGATTTCAACGTCATCATCGATCTGGACGTAACCCACCTGGGGGACCTTGAAATTGTCCCGGCCGGGATTCGCGAAACCGAACCCGTCGCTTCCCACGACGACGCCCGCGTGGAGGATCACGCGCTTCCCGATGATGGAACGGCGGTAAACCGTGACGTTGGGATAAAGGACGGAATCCTCTCCGATCACGGCCTCATGGCCGATATAGGTCCCGGGGTAAAGAGTGACCCCTCTTTTAATTTTAGCATTTCTTCCGACAAAGACATTCGGGAGGATGGCGACATCTTCCCCGATTTGAGCCCCCTCTTCGACGATCGCCCTGCTGCTGATCCCAAATGGCGGTTTTTCTTCGGGGTAGAACAGCGAAAGGACCCTGGCAAGGGCTATGTAAGGGTCTTTCACGATCAAAAAATTGCGACCCGACCCTTCAGGAGGCTGGGCGACGATAATTGCGGAGGCCCTCGTTGATGCGATCTTCTTCTGATATTTCGGGTTCGCCACAAAAGTGAGGTCGCCTTCCCGGGCCTCATCGATGCCCTGGACGCCTGTTATCGCGATGTCGCCGTCGCCACGCACGCTCCCGTTGAGGAAGAGCGCGATCTCACGCAATTTCATGCTCGTCGTTTTCATGACAAACCCGGATATACAGAATTATTTTTTACCTTTGGATCTTTTGTTGAACTCTTCAATAACCTTTTTGGTGATATCCATTCCCTTGTTGCGGTAGACCACCACCGGATTGTCAATGCTGAAGATAGCCGTGTATCCTTCCTTCTCTCCCATGGATTCAATCACCTTCGCAAGCTCAGGTATGAGTTTGGAGGCCAACTCCTGCTCTTTCACGGCCATCTCCCGGTTGGCATCCTCGACCATCCGCTGATACTCCCTGAATTTGTTCTGATAGCTGTTTTCCTTTTCCCGGAAAGCGTCGGCCTTCAGAACCGATCGCTGCTTCTCGAGATCATCCTTCAGCCTCTTCATTTCGGCTTCTTTTTGCTGGAGCTGTACTTTCTTTTTTTCAAAGGCTTTTTTGATATCGTTCTCCATATTATCCCCGGGTTCCGAATCCAGGAGGGCCTCTTTCAGATTAACGAAGCCGAACTTCTCTGCCGAGGCCAGGCGGGGGCCTGTCAAAAGGATCATCAAAATGATGATTAAACACAACGATGCTAATCCCGCTTTTTTCATTGGACTTTCTCCTTTTGTGTTAATTGTATTATTGGCTCGGGGCGAGAGATACAGGGCTGATGGCATCCTATAAAGTTTTTGTTCCTGAATCTTTCGCCCGATATCCTGAAACCCGACTTAATCGGCCGGAGCAAAAGAGTCAAGGAATGATTTTTCATACCCCATGCCCAAAGCCCGGCACTTCATGCCATGATTGGAATTTGGCGCAGGCCTTGCACCCAATGCCTCAAGCCTATTGCCCATTTTCTTACATAAACCATCCGATCGTGAATTCAAAGCGGCTCGCGGCTTCATCTTCCTTGCGGTCGAGAACGTGACCCCATTCCAGCCTGAGGGGTCCGATGGGGGAATACCAGCGAATGCCCACTCCCGCTGTCTTTCTCAAGTCGTCAAAATAGTAGCCGCCATCCCAGGCATTACCCGTGTCGTAGAATAGAACCCCTTTCATGCCGGCGTTTTTGATGAGCGGGAAAAGAAACTCGAAATTAGCGACAAACATGGTTGTGCCGCCGATGACGTCGCCGGTTACGGGATCCCTCGGACCGACATCCCGAAGCCCCCTGAGGGAGTTGATCCCGCCGAGGATATACCGTTCATAGACCGGCACCTCTTGACCCTCGTACCCTAACTCGTATCCGATGCGGCCCCGAACATTGAAAACATAATCCTCAAGAACCGGGAAATACCAGGATGTACTCGCCATATAACGACCGAAGCTGACAGTACCACCAAAGATCGTTCCGTACTCTTCTGCGGATAACCGGTTCTTGGTGCCCTTGGTCGGGAATATGGCGTCATCCGTGGTGTCCCTGGAGAGCGTCAGGGTAATTCCGCTCTGAGTATTTTGACCCTCCTGGTCCTTGATCGTGGATGAGGCAAATTCAGATACGTCCGTCACGTCGTTGATGGCGAACTTGTATCCGATATAGCCCGAGACCTTCTCAAAAATGGGATAGCCCAGGGTGGCTGCCAGACCCTTGGTATATAAATTGTAAGTGTCGAATTCCTTGTAAAGATTCCAGATATCGAACTTGCTCCAGAGGGGCATGTCAAAAAGCCAGGGCTCCGTGAATGAAAGTTCGAGGCTGTTTGTTTCGGATCCATAGCGGCCGGAGAGAGATAAAGTCTGCCCCCTTCCGAAGAGGTTATTCTGTGCGACTTGAGCCATGAGTATAGCGCCTTCCTGTGCGCTGTATCCCCCGCCGACACTAACCATTCCCGTCGGCTTCTCCTTGACGTTGATATTGATGTTGGTCAGGTTTTCCTGGGGGCCTTTCTCGGCCTGGAAATTGACCTCTTCGAAGTATCGTGTTCGATTTAACCGCTCGAAGCTCGACTTCATCTTGTCGCTGTTGTAGAGGTCCCCTTCCGTCATGGCGAGCATCCTTCGAATGACCTTGTCCCGGGTCTTTGTGTTGCCTGAGATGGAGATCCTGTTGAAGTAGACCTGGATGCCTTTCTTGATTTCGTAGGCGATATCGACTCGCTGCTCTTTTTCTCTTGGATTGACGCGAGGCGCGACATCCGCGTTAGCGTATCCGTCATTGTTGGCCATCCGGGTGAGATACTCGATATCCTTGATGACGGACTCCCGGTCATAGTAGTCTTTCTTGGTGACTTTCAGTTTCGTGAGCAGCTCTTCCCGGGATACGGTGAGGGCATCACCCAGGATTTCCACCTTGCCGACCTTGAATTGTTTTCCTTCGTTGATGAAGATTTTTACATAAATACCTTTCGTATCGTGCGTGACGTCGGGGTCTCCGATTTGAGCCTGGATGTATCCGTTATTGAGATAGAACGCCTTGAGCTTATTGATGTCCTCTCTCAATTTTTCAATTTTCAGGACACCGGCATCCGTGAAGTAACGGAAAATCGTCACTTCTGACGTCTGCATCGTGTCCTTGAGCTGCTTTTCCGTAAAGGCCTGGTTCCCTTCGAACTTGATGGATCGGATATAAAGCCTCTCGTTTTCCGTGATGTTGAATACGAGCCTGACTTCCTTGTCACCCTTGGGTTCGGTCGCGTGACTGATTTCGGCGTTGAAGTATCCCTTCTCATCATAGAGCGTTTTTATCTTTGCGGAATCCGTTCTGACTTTGTCCATGTTAAGGACCTGGCGGGTCTTGACGGTCAGGGCCGCCTTGATGTCGTCGGTGCTGACCTTGTCGTTGCCTTTAATGATGATCTCTGAAAGAGTCGGTCTTTCTTTAAGCAGGAAGGTGATGATCTTGCCCTCGGGACTGTCGGACACATCTGCGGTCACGTCGCTGAAGTAACTCATTCTGTAAATGGCCTTGATATCGGAGGATAGATCCGTCTCGGTAAATATCTTCCCCTTTGCGCTTTTAATTACGTTCAAAACGGCATTGTCTTCGATCTTCGTGTTGCCCTTGAACACGATCCCGGCAATTCTTTCTTTGCCGGATATCTTCAGGGAGATCTCTCTGGCCAGCTGTGTGGATAGGGCGTTTACATTTTCCGTTCCTCTTCCCTGGACGTATATACCCGGCAAAACCTTTTTCTGCTTTACGTCAATCAGTTTGGAATCCAGGCTGAGCAGGTTTCCGATTGCGGAGAGGCTTCCGATAATCACATAGTCAGCACCGATCGACTCGCCGGTGACGATCGCCAGTCTTTCGTCGATTCCTTTTCCCTGGATCTGTTGCAGGTACCGGTCCCTGGGGATGATGGCAAGGTCCTTCCTTTTTTTGAGCTCCGTCGAAATGCCGCTTTCAATGCCCTCTCTCAGGGCCGCGGCGTCCTTTTCGGCGTACACATCAAAGGGAAAGACAGCCACCCTCTTCACGTCCTGGGCGCTGGCATGCTGAGCCAGGAATACGGAGCAAACGCAGATCGTGAGGAGAAACAGCCTCCACTTCAGCATCATAGGGCACTTACTCACTGTGAACAATTTTTCCATCCTCGAGTTCGAGCCTCCGAGACATATGTTTGGCCAGCGTCCGGTTGTGAGTGACCACCACCAGGGTGATGTTGCGTGACTGGTTGAGGCCGAGCATGGCTTCGTAGACTTTCCGCCCGGTCTCCGAGTCGAGGTTTCCCGTGGGCTCATCGGCCAGGACGATCTCAGGTTCCATCATCAGGGCACGGGCAACGGCGACCCGCTGCTGCTCACCGCCGGAAAGCTCCCCCGGTTTGTGCCTGATCCGGTGACTCAGCCCGACTTCTTCGAGAAGGGTGCCCGCCCGGTCGGACGCCTCCTGTTTCTGCATGCCGCTGATCAGGCCGGGCATCATGGTGTTTTCCAGGGCGGTGAACTCGGGTAGCAGGTGATGGAATTGAAAAACAAATCCGATTTTTTTATTCCGGAAATCTGCGATTTTTGTCTCCGGCCAGTCGAAGACGTTGATACCATCGAACAGGATGGTCCCCGATGTGGGGTGATCGAGGGTCCCCAGGATGTGAATGAAGGTGCTCTTCCCCGCGCCCGAGACGCCGAGCATGGCCAGGGACTCACCTCTGGAGATCTCGAGGTTGAAGCCTTTGATGACCTCGATCTCCTGGCCGTCTTTGATAAAGCTTTTCTTTAGATCCCGGATTAGAATCATTAATTATAATATACCCCCGTTGGTTCGGTGCCCTACTCGTACCGGATCGCCTCGGCAGGGTCGATTCTCGAGGCGCTGCGAGACGGGTAAATGGTTGCGAGAAAACTGATCAGCAGGCTTCCGACGACGATAATCACCACGTCCCCGTAATTCACCTTGGAGGGGAGTTCGCTGAGGTAATACACATCACCCGGCAGAATCTTGAAGCCGAAGAGATTCTCGACGAATCGCGAGATATCCCCGAGGTTGAATGCCACGAGGAGTCCCCCAAGCGTGCCGAGAAGGGTGCCGATGCCGCCGATAATGAGACCCTGGTAGATGAAAATTTTCATGATGCTCTTCGATGTGGCGCCCATGGATTTGAGAATGGCAATGTCCTTGCTCTTTTCCATGACGACCATGATCAGGGTGGTGATGATGTTGAAGGCGGCCACCAGCACAATGAGACTCAGGATGATGAACATGACCCTTCGCTCCATCTTGAGGGCCGCGAAGAGGTTCTTGTTCATCTTCATCCAGTCCCTGACCCAGAAGGGAAAGCCCAGCTTTTTCTCGATGGCGGCGGCGACTTCGTTCGCCTTGTAGATGTCGCTGACCTTGATTTCGATCCCTGTAACGAGATCACCGAGATTCAGAAATTCCTGCGTGTCCCTCAGGGAGGCGTAGGCGAGAGAGAGATCGTATTCGTAGAACCCCGATTCGAAGATGCCCACCACCAGAAATTTCTTCATCCGGGGCACCATGCCAACGGGGGTTGAGATCCCCATGGGTGAAACGACGTACAGGGTGTCGTACAGGAAAATGCCGAGGTTCTTGGCCAGCTCTTTGCCGACGATGATACCCGGCAGGTCGATGACATTCGTTCCGAGTTTGAGGGCTTTTCTTCCTCCCGGTGTGAGGAGTTCAAGGCCCCCTTCCGTTGTCTTGCCCAGGTTGATGACTTTTGCGGCATCCGCCGGAGAGAGACCTCTCAGCACGATGCCATGCACGTTGTCGCCGCTTTTGAGCATGGCCTGGCTGTAGATAAAGGGTGTCGAAGCGACAACCCCGTCGATCTTCTCCACCGCCTCCTTGACGCGCGCGTGGTCCTTCATCATCCCCGTGTACTGCATAAGGACGATATGGGCGTTGATCCCCAGGATCTTTTCCCGGAGGTCCGTCTCGAACCCATTCATCACGGCCAGCACGATGATCAGCGCCGCCACCCCCAGGAATATCCCGGTGATGGAGATGAAGGTGATGATGGAGACAAACACCTGCTTCCGCTTGGCCCTCAGGTAGCGCAGGCTGATAAAAAATTCATAAGACATGGATTTCCCCTGGAATCAGCGCTCCTCGGTCTTCTCTTTGTCTTCTTCTTTTTTCCGCATCTGGGGGAACAGGATGACATCCCGGATGGATGGCGAATCCGTCAGCAGCATGACCAGCCGGTCGACGCCGATCCCCTCGCCGGCCGCCGGCGGCATGGCGTATTCCAGAGCCTGGATATAGTCTTCGTCCATCTCATGGGCTTCCTCATCCCCCGCCTCTCTTTCCTGAAGCTGCTTTATGAAGCGTTGGCGCTGATCAGCCGGGTCGTTTAATTCCGAGAAGGCGTTGGCGATCTCCCGTCCGTAGATGAAGAGTTCGAAACGATCGGCAAGCGAGGGGTCCTCGACATTGCGCCGGGACAGAGGGGAAACCTCGATCGGGTAATGGGTAATAAAGGTGGGCTGGATGATCCTTCCCTCTACTTTCTCGTCGAAAATGCCCATCAGGATCTTCCCGAGGGGCTGGTGTTCCTCAAAGAGAAGGCCCATACCCCCGGCGACCTTGTGGAGTCCGCCCCGATCCCCAAGGATGCCGGGATCGATGTTGCCGATCCGAGTCAGGGCGTCCCGGACGGTCATTCGCGGCCAGGGGGGGGTAAAGTCCAGTTCGGTCCCCTGGTAGGTGACCTTCAAAGAGCCGAAAAGCGTCCGGACGATAAAAGTCAGAAGCTCCTCGGTCAGGACCATCAGGTCCTCATAGGTGGCATATGCCATATAAAATTCCATCATGGTGAATTCCGGGTTGTGCAGGGTGGAGATCCCTTCGTTTCTGAAGTTTCGGTTGATCTCGTAGACGCGCTCCAACCCCCCCACGATGAGCCGTTTCAGGTAGAGCTCCGGTGCGATCCGCAGGTAGAGGTCCATGTCCAGGGCGTTGTGGTGGGTCTTGAAAGGCCGCGCCAGGGCGCCGCCCGCGATCGGCTGCATCATGGGCGTTTCCACTTCGAGAAAGTCTCTCTCCTGCATGAATTGGCGTATGAGCTGAATAATACGGCTCCGGGTCTGAAAGACTTCCCGGACCCGGGGGTTCATAACGAGATCGAGGTGCCGCTGGCGGTAACGCGCTTCCACGTCGGTCAAACCGTGCCATTTTTCCGGCAGAAATCGCATCGCCTTCGCGAGGAGCCTGAGGGTCGCGGCCTCGATCGTGAGCTCTCCCGTCTTTGTCTTGAATATTCTGCCCGCCACGAAGGCGATGTCGCCGACGTCCAGGCTTTTGAAGAGGGAAAACCCCTTCTCGCCGACCCGGTCCTTCCGGATAAAGGCCTGAAGCTTTCCCTTCCGGTCCTGAAGGACGATAAAGGCCCCCTTGCCGAAATCCCGGATGGCCATGATTCGGCCGGCCACGGAAAAGTGTTCCTCCACCCCTGCGAGGGCGTCATGGTCCAGATGGCCGTAATTTTTCTGCATCTCATCCATCCGGTGGGTGACCTTCACATCATTGGGGTACAGCTCAACACCACTCGCTCGTAGAGACTCGATTTTTTCCCGTTTTTTTCTGAAAAGTTCGCTTTCTTCCATCCTCAGGACCCAACGGACTTATATAAGGGGATTTGACTATATTTTTTTTACCCAATAGTCAAGAAAGTTTTGGGTCTTGGCCATTTATGTAGAGAAAAACATTGACAAATATCCGACGGCATAATAGCATCCCTGCGTTTTATAGACCGGGCAGGAATCGCTTTTGGTGCTTTTATGGAAAGAACCTTGATAACAGGTGGGGCCGGCTTCCTCGGGAGCCACCTCTGCGATTATTTCATCTCGAAGGGCCACCGGGTCATCTGCATGGATAATCTCCTGACCGGCAGCATGGATAATGTAGCCCATCTCATCGGCCATGATCGGTTCACTTTTATTGATTATGACGTG
>JAPLJU010000276.1 GCA_026388445.1 Deltaproteobacteria bacterium | reverse complement strand
CTATCCGGATTTATAACATCTACTTCGCGTAACCGGTCTTGCGTTCCGTTGATTTTTGTGACCTTGACAGCCCGAGGCGGCCTGCGGTACTGTCCCCCCAATCGCAAGGAGGATACCATGGGTTTTCTGAAAGGAACGTTGACATTTTCAAGATGGCGTGTGGCGGGGGATCTCCAGAGCCCCTTTCCCGATTTTTTCGACGGACAGCTCAAGAAATACGCCTTCCAGGAACTCGGGGCGGGAGCGGACGAAAAATCCCTCGGGTGGACCTCCCTGGAGAACATCCTCGACACACGCTTCGAGCAGGCCAATTACGCCGTCGGGAATTACCTCCTTTTCTGCCTTCGCATCGATCGCAAAGCGGTCCCGCCCGCCCTGCTCAGGGTCAGGATGCTCGAGGGCGAACAGAAGGCCCTCAGGGAAACGGGGAGGACAAGGCTTTCGAAGGATACCAGGCAGAAACTGAAGGACAGGCTCCAGGAGGACCTCCTGAAAAAGGCCTACCCCGTTCCGTCTTTTCACGAGATTCTCTGGTCCCCGTCTCAGAAGTGGCTTCTCTTAGGGTCCCTCTCCCAGAAGGTCTTCCAGGACTTCGAGGACCTCTTCAAGATCTCCTTCAGGCTGTCTCTCAGGCCCTTTCTCCCCTGGGATCCCTCATTCCTCGATGCTCCCACTGCGAGGAAAATCGGCTCCCTCTCGAAAGGTTTCATGCTCGAACCGGAAAAACCGCAGGAGAAGCAAGCAGACGCCTGCTTTCTCGGCAGGGAGTTTTTGACATGGCTGTGGTTCAAGAGCGAAGAGCGAAACGGCCGAATCGCCATTCCGGGTAAGGATGACGTGGAAGCCCACTTCCTCCGAAGGATTGTCCTGGAGTCCGGCGCGGGAGAATACTCGGAAACCGTTGTGTGCCAGGGCCTTCATGCGGATCTCAGGGAGGGCAAGGCCGCACTGCGGGAGGGTAAAAGGGTCCGGGAGGCCCGGATCGAACTGAAGCGTGATAGCCAGGACTGGGAATTTACCTTCAAGGCAGACCCCTTCCAGTTCCAGTCCATGAGGCTTCCGGCTTCGGCCGGCGAGGACGAGGAGGAAGCGGATAGGGAGGGCCGGATCCTCGAGCGGATCTACACGGTCGAGGGGGCGACGAAAACCATGGACGAGCTTTTTGACTTCTTTCTCCACAGAAGATTATCAGCCGAATGGACCTCCGAAGAGATCCCGAAACTCAAAAAATGGCTGAGGCTATGACACGCTCTCAACTCAAGCAGGGCTCCGATACCGGCATCATGCCACCGGCGGGACGACATAGCGCATGACGGCGAAGTAATGAAAGGTGCTTCCGGCGAGGACAAAGACATGCCAGACGGCATGATTGAAGGGCATCTTTTTGAGGAGATAGAATACGGCCCCGAGCGTATAAGCGAGCCCTCCCGCGGTAACAAGGATAAGTCCGCCTGTGGGCATGGCGTTTACAAGGGGCTTGATGGCGAAAATGATAAGCCAGCCCATCCCGATGTAGGCCAGGGTCGCCAGTAGCTTGAAGCGGTGAACAAAAAAAATCTGAAATACGATCCCCGCCGCGGCCAATCCCCAGACGATATAGAAGAGCGACCAGCCCACGGGGCCTTCCAGCGTCACCAGTGTGAAGGGCGTGTAGGTTCCCGCAATGAGGAGATAGATGCAGGAATGGTCGATGACTCTCAAGATGTGTTTCAAGCGGGCTGAACGGACGCTGTGATAAAGTGTGGATGAGGTGTACAGGAAGACCAGTGCCGCCCCGAAAATGGCACACCCCACGACGTGCTTTGTCGATCCATAGCGGGATGCATAAATGACAAGTGCCGTAAACCCCGCCATGCTCAGGATGGCACCGACACCGTGAGTGACGCTGCTCGCGAGTTCTTCCATGCGGGGGTAGCGCTGCTGCATCGATGACCTCTTCAAGCCTTCATCCCGCTGTACGGAGCAATGGAGCACCTTGAGTGGGGATGATTATTTGACAGACCCTATCTCGACATAAAAGGTAGACTACCTGTTGTAGGGTCTTTTGCGCTGATGCACTGCCCACGCCAGGTATCTCGCAGCCGATCCAAGGTCCGGGAACAAGGTAGCGCGATTGATGCCCGCAAGGTCAAGTTGTTCCCGCAGGGACTCTCGGTAGTCCCTAGGGATGCGAATCCTGAGTGTCTGGGTAGTCTTCTCCTTGATGGTCTTCGTCTTGTTCCTAAGCCTTAAGTGAAGTTGCCAATCAGGTTTCTTGCCCCAGGGTTCACACATAAAGACGCTTCCCTGTGCCCGGATGCGTTCGTCAATATGCTCTGGGACAAAAGCGGTATCCATGAAATTGGCAATAGGCGGGTCGCTTCGTTCTTTTGCGAACTCCAGGGGCGACAGCCAAATACCCTCCTTCTTCCAAACCTGCCAGACCTTCAGTCGGTTTGGCACCTCTATCGCCCAGACAGCGCTGTCCTGGTCCTGCAATTTCCCGTCTGATGTCTTACGACGCGCTGCCCGCTCTTCCACTGCGAAGAATAATGCAACGAGCATATTCGTAGTAAAATCGAGGAAGCGTGTCGGCAGCCCATAATGCTGAGCGAGAGCGAGCTGTCTCCATTCCTGCATTGCTCGAATGCTACTTTTCTCTTCCTCGGGCACGGTGCAGACCAGATCGGGCCGGTGTGCGTAAAGGTATCGGGAAAAATCGTTCAAGAGCCTGTGCTCAAGATCGTGGGCCTCTTCTATTCTCAAACGCTCACGCAGTAGTTGCTCGTCAGCTTGCTTTTGGTCATCACTGACGTGGTTCTCTGAGTCGGCGTCGGGATCCCTAAACAATTTGGCGACAAGGATCCAGTTGAAATCTGTATGCCCTCTATAGACCGCTCGCTCCCCCACTTTCCAATGATCTCTCCAGTCTTCCACAACCCGAAGGAACTCCGTGAGCTTATCCGTTTTTAGCGTTACATCTTCACTCATGACTCCTTCCCCTGATCATGACCCATCTTTTTCGAGCCAGTTACTGGTCACCTTAGGATCTCTTTCATAACAGCAATCAGCGCCCGGTTTTCCTCCTCCGTCCCCACGGTGATGCGGAGCTTGTCGTCCAGCCGGGGCTGGTTCCAGTAACGGACGAGGATCCCTCTTTTCTTGAGCGCCCGATAGAGGGACTGTGCACGGCCACCCGGCGGCCGGGCGAGGATGAAGTTCGCCTGTGAGGGCCAGACTCTGAAACCCAGTCTGCCGAGATTTTTCGTGAGTTTTGCCCGGGATTTTACGATCTTCCCGGCGTTTTTGTCTTTCCAGGCCTGGTCGGAGAGCGCCGCGATCCCCACCCGGTTCGCGACGGCATCGACGTTGTAGCTGTCCTTGATCTTGATGAGCCCCTCCAGCGTATCCGGCTGCGCAATGGCAAACCCCAGCCGCAGACCCGCGAGCGAATATCCCTTCGACACCGTCCGGAGGACAATAACGTTCTTGAACCTCCTCACGAGCGACATCGCGTTTTCATCGGCGAAATCCGTGTAGGCCTCATCGACCACGAGAATGCCTTTTAGCCTGGAGGCGAGCCGAGCCAAATCCTTTGCCGGGGCCACCGTGGCCGAGGGGTTATTGGGCGAGCAGATGAAGGTGACGACGGCGCCTGAGCGGATTAGGCCCTCGACGGGAAGATGGTAGTCCTCATCAAAGAGAATCTCCGCTAGCCCGGCATCCTGCATCCGGGCCAGCGTGCGATAGAGCGCATAAGTCGGCACGGGGTAGGCTGCCTTTCGTCCCGGCTCGAGATAGGCCCGGACGATGAGGGCCAGATGCTCGTCGCTTCCATTTCCCGCCAGGACCCAGTCTGCGGGGACACCGTAGAGCTTCGCCGCCTTCGCGCACAGGGCCTTCGACATGGGATCGGGATAGCGCCTCAGAAGCTCTCCCCGGAAGCCCTTCAGCACCCGGAGGACCTTCGGTGATGGCGGATAGCAGTTTTCGTTGGTGTTCAGCTTGATGACCTTTGCCTCCGGTGGCGGCTGTTCCCCCGGCATGTAGGCTTCGAGTCTCTCGATGTTCTTTCTCAGATAACTCATTTTCTCTTTTCCTCTTTGACCGGTTTTTCCCTCTTCAGGCACTCTTTTCGTATTCCCTTCCCTGGTAAGAATCCCTACGCTCGAGCTCGCGGTCGATGGCATTCAGTACATCCAGTTTTTTTCTGCCCCACTCGGGCGCCAGAAAGATGTCCCGGTATCCGTCTGCCGTCAGCCGTTGGATGACCATCCCCGTCGGAAGCGCCTCGAGGACATCGCAGACGGTGGAGACATACTCATCTTTTTCCATCATCCGGATCCGCCCGGCCCTGTATAGATCGCCGACAACCGTCCCGTTCAGGGCCAGGAGCAGATGGATCTTGATCCCCTGGATCGGAAGCGTTGCTACGAACCTCGCCGTCTCGAGGACCTGCTCACGGCTCTCTCCGGGGAGA
>JAPLJU010000108.1 GCA_026388445.1 Deltaproteobacteria bacterium | reverse complement strand
ATCATTTTCAAAAGACTTCCCCTCCTGCCTTTTTTATGTTGAAAATAAGCGATTTATTCTTATAGTCTACTCTTCGAAAATATCGATGAACCTGCATAAGCATGGAAAAGAAGAAAATCCTTAACGTCCAGAAAGAACACTGGGAAAAGACCTTCTCCGAAGAGTCCGACTTTTTCGGCGATGAGCCCAGTGATCCGGCCCGAAGGGCCGCAGATCTTTTTTCAAAGGAAACAAAAAAAGTGATCCTCGAGATCGGCGGGGGACAGGGGCGCGACACCCTCTTCTTCGCACGCCGGGTTTTTCAGGTGACGGTTTTGGATTACAGCCAAAAGGGTCTTGAAGACATCGAGAACAAGGCATCGGGGCTTGGCCTTTCCGGCCTCATTCGGACGGTCCTTCACGATATTCGAAAGCCCCTGCCCTTCGATGACGAGGCCTTTGATGCCTGTTTTTCGCACATGCTCTACTGCATGGCCCTGACCACGGCGGAACTCGAGCGCCTCTCCGGGGAGATCCGGCGGGTCCTCCGGCCCGGGGGAATAAACGTCTACACCGTCAGACACAAGGGCGACGCCCACTTCGGCCGGGGAATTCACCGCGGTGAGGATATGTACGAGATGGGCGGCTTTATCGTCCACTTCTTCGATCGCGAAAAGGTGAGGCATCTCTCGGCGGGGTATGACATCCTTGCAATCGACGAGCTCGAGGAAGGGGAACTCCCCAGAAAACTTTTTATGGTGACCATGAAGAAAAATAGGTCTGGAAGGCAATGAAAATTTTCAATCTGAACAAGAGAGCGATTAACGTTACCCTGTCGCTTATGGCCATCATCCTCGTGGCCCTTTACTCCCTCTGCGGCGATTCCTGCACCTACCTGCAGGGAACCCTGCTTGGGCTCGACCTGCGCTGGGCGGGCATCGCCTTCATGGTCCTTGTGATGGCTGCGAGCTTCCTGAAGCGGGATGTCCTCCTTCTGACCGTTCTCGCCACAGGCGTCGGCGCGGAGATCTATCTTGTAAGTTTTCAGATTTACCACGGCGTCTACTGTCCCTACTGTCTTCTTTTCGGCGCCATTCTCCTTCTTCTCTTCATCGTGAATTTCAGGATGGTTAAGGTTCGATGGGCGACCCTGGGGCTTCTCGGCGGCTTCCTTATGTTTTTGATCTTCTTCGAAGGCATGGTGACTCCCGCATACGCCGGGGACACCGTGATGCCCTCTTTCGGCAGCGGGCCCGTCCGGGTCAGGCTCTACACGGACTACTTCTGCGGGCCCTGCTCGGCACTGGAGCCGCAGATCGCAAAATCCATCGAGGAGATGGTGGAAAAAAAGATGATCCGCATCACCTTTATCGACACACCGATCCACAAGGAAACAACGCTCTACGCCAGGTATTTCGTCTATATCTGCGGTGAACAAAAAGATTTTCGGAAGGTCATGTCGGCAAGGCACACCCTCTTTGACGCCGCTCGAAACCGGATCACCGATGTGGAGAGTCTGGAGGCCTATCTAACGAAAAACGGCATCCGCTTCAAACCCATCGACGTGAAACCGACCTTTGACGTTCTGACAAGCTATTTGAAAGAAGAGGGTATCCGCTCGACGCCGACCCTGACGGTCAAAAAAGGCGGGAAGAAAGAGACCTACGTGGGTGTGCCGAACATCGCCCAGGCCGTGGCCGACCTCCAGTCCGCACAAAAACGTTAACGCCTAAGTCCAGAGGTGCTCCAGCAGGATCTTGACGCCGATGCCGAGCAGAATGAGGCCTCCCGCAACCTCCACCTTTTTCCCGAAGACCCTGCCAAGCCTCTCACCGAAAGCCATTCCGATCCACGTCATCGCAAAAGCGACCGTGCCGATAACAACACTGGGATAGAAGATCGCCACTTTCAGAAAGGCCAGGCTCAATCCCACCGCCAGGGCATCGATGCTCGTTGCAATGGAGAGCATGAGGAGGGGAAGCCCTTTCGTCGGATCGGAGAAAGAGATCTCCTTCCCGTCCCTCAGCGCATCGTAGATCATCTTACCCCCGATGGCAGCGAGAAGGACGAAGGCGAGCCAGTGATCGTAACCCTGTATGACTGTCGAGATGGTCAGGCCGGCCGACCACCCGATGATGGGCATGATGAACTGAAAAAAGCCGAAGGAAGAGGAGAGCCTGAAGGCAGATGCCTGGGAATGGCCTTTCAAGGCGACACCCGCCCCGATGGCGACGGCAAAGGCATCCATCCCGAGACCGATCGCGATGATGAGTATCGAATAAAAATTCACGTTGTGTCTGACCCCTTCTTCCTCTCTCCCTGATGAGTCACCCGCAGATGGTCGAGAATGATTTCAGCCGTGTGCCGGCTCATCCGCCCGACGGCCGCGAGTTCCTCCGGGGAGGCTTCACGAATCCCGGCGATGTCACCGAAATGGGAAAGAAGCGCCTTCTTCCGCTTCGGACCCACACCGGGGATGTCGTCGAGAAGGGACCGCGTCGTCCTTTTTTCCATGATCTTTCGGTGATGGGTAATGGCGAAACGGTGGGCTTCGTCCCTGATCCGCTGGATAAAGAAATAGGCTGCTGGATACCGGGAAATGTAGACCGGGTCTTTCCGGCCGGCCAGATAGACCCGGTCTTCTTCCTTGGGGACACCCGTCCGGGCTTTGACGGCGGGAGGGTGGGCTTCTTCACTTCCGGATGAACCCTTGGCCAGGGCGATGACATCGGGTCCTTCGACCCCGAGTTCCCGAAGAACAGAAAGCACGACGCCAAGCTGCCCTTTGCCGCCGTCCACCATGATGAGATCGGGCAGATTTCCCCGATGGCGGTAACGTCTTTCCAGCACCTCCCGCATCATCGCATAGTCATCGGCACCCTCCACATCCCTGATCCTGAAGTGCCTGTATCCCGCCTTTTCGGGTTTCCCTCCGGTGAAAGTAACCATGGACCCCACGGCAAACTGCCCGCCGATATTGGAGATGTCAAAGCACTCGACCCGTTCGGGCTGCCGCTTCAGACGAAGTTTTTCCCTGAGGATCTTCAGGGCCATCTCCTCGGATTCGAGGTTTCTTTCCGTCTTGAATACGTTCTCGGCGTTTCTCGTCGCCATGCGGAGCAACCGGCTTCGCTCCCCCTTTTGAGGCCTCAGGATCGAAACCTTTCTTCCTTTCTTATCCCAGAGCCACTCCTCGATGACGTCGCGGTCCTCGATCTCTTCGGGAATGATGATTTCTTCTGGGATGAACTGCCCCTCGCTGTAGTACTGCTTCAGGAGGGAAGAGATGATCTCTGCGGAATCTGTAGCCAGCCTCACGAGGGGAAACTTTTTCTTGCCGAGGATATTTCCGTTCCGGATGTGCAGGGCGAAGATCTGTGTCAGGGACCCTTCCCGGTAGAGCCCGAAGACATCCTGATCCCTCAAGGCCGGGGAGGCGATGCTCTGCTTTTCAAGGGTCCTCTCGATGGCCGCGATGCGATCCCTGACGCGGGCGGCTTCCTCAAATTCCATAGCCCCCGAAGCGTTCTCCATCCGTTTCTCGAGATCCTGAAGAAGCCCCCGGCCCCGGCCCTCGAGAAAAGCCACCACATCCATGATGAGCCCTTGGTAGTTTTCGCGCGTGACGAGCCCGACACAGGGCCCCAGGCATCGCTTGATTTCGTATTCGATGCAGGGCCTCCTTCGCTGCCGGAAGACACGGTCGCTGCAGGTCCGCAGCGGAAAAACCTGCTGCAGGAAATGAAGGGTTTCCTTGGCCGCAAAGCCGGAGGGGTAGGGACCGAGATACTTGGCGCCATCCTTCTTGACACGCCGGACCAGTTGCAACCAGGGAAAGGGCTCCCGGAGGTCCACGCGGAGACTGACATAGGTTTTGTCGTCTCTGAAATAGACATTGTACCGGGGGCGATGTTCCTTGATGATGTTGTTCTCG
>JAPLJU010000195.1 GCA_026388445.1 Deltaproteobacteria bacterium | reverse complement strand
CGATGCCGGATGACCGCATTTCTGCTTTGAAATCAACCCATTTGCCATGGGATTTTGCGGAAAAACACGCATGGGCGATCCGGTATCCGCTGCATCTCTCTCCCCTATTTTTTTATCGGGTGATTTTTGAATTTCCTGAGGGACATTAGGCCTTGGGCTTAAAGAAATATTTCTTCCTTTTGGAGGAAGGTAGTATCCCCATCATCTCACGGTATTTGGCAACCGTTCGCCGGGCAATGGCAATGCCGTTCGCGCTCAGCTTTTCAACAATTTCACTGTCGCTCAAGGGTTTCCGGGCATCTTCCATGCTGATGATTTTCCTGATATCTGCCTGGACGCTCTTGGAAGCAATGAAATCCCCGCTGGTCCTGCTGATGCTGCTGTTGAAGAAATACTTGAGTTCAAAGATGCCCCTTGGCGTGTGGACATATTTGTTGGTCGTAACCCGGCTGATCGTGGATTCGTGCATCTCCACGTCATCGGCCACGTCCCTTAATACCAGGGGTTTGAGGAAATTGATCCCCTGGTCGAAAAATTCTCTTTGAAACTTGACAATGCTCTCGGTGACTTTATAAATGGTTCGCTGTCTCTGCTGAATGCTTTTGATGAGCCAAGTCGCCGACTGCAGGCGGTCTTTGATGTACTTTTTGCATTCTTCCCCGCTCGATCCGCCGTCTCCGACACCCCCGAGAATCTCCCGGTAGAAATTACTAATCCTCAGCCTCGGAAGCCCCTCGTCATTCAGGATGATTTTGTACTCATCGGTCACTTTGAAAACATACACGTCCGGCACGATATATTGAGCCCGGTCTTCATTGTATAGAAGGCCGGGCTTCGGGTCCATGTTGCTGATAAAGAGAACGGCATCCAGAACCGCCGAGAGGGGCATCTTCATCTTTCTTGCGATGGCATTGTAATTCTTTGTCTCCATCTCGTTTAAGTGATCCCGGATGATGGCTTCGGCGAGCGGGTTCAATACCCCGAGATATTTCGACTGAATCAGGAGACATTCCTTCAGGTCCCGGGCCGCAACGCCCGGGGGATCGAATTCCTGTATCTTCCTGAGAACGGCCTCCACGGTTTCCGCATCGACCCCTTCCTGGGCGGCAATCTCCTCCACCGTCGAGACGAGATATCCATTGTTGTCGAGGTTTCCAATAATCTGCTCACCAATTCTCCGGTACTGCTCATCCAATCGTGACAGGCTCAACTGCCATATGAGGTGGTCTGTCAGGGTCGTTTTCTTGGTGAGCATGTTTTCCCAGGAGGGTCCCTCATCATCCTCACGGTCATAACTCACCCTCATGGGACCGTAGTCCTCGATATAGCTGTCCCAGTCGAACTCCTCCTTACCGTCCCCCTCGCCCGTCAGCTCCACCGTTTTTTCGGCGACCTTGACATCCTCGACTTCGGGCGCCATTTCCTCTTCCGCATATTCCTCCGTTGCGCTTTCTTCGAGCAGGGGATTTTCCTCTATTTCCTGCTGGATCATGTCGACGAGTTCGAGCCGGGAGAGCTGAAGCAACTTGATCGCCTGCTGCAGCTGAGGCGTCATGATCAGCTGCTGCGTCAACTTCAGGCTCTGCTTGAGTTCGTAAGCCATCTCCCTTACCTAACGATCCCCGACATCAAAACTTGAAATCTTCTCCCAGGTAAAACTTTCTTGCAATCTCACTGCTGGCGATTTCATCAGGGTAACCCTCGATGAGAAGAACCCCTTCATTGAGGATATAGGCCCTGTCACACACGGAAAGGGTTTCCCTGACATTATGATCGGAGATGATAACACCAATCCCCTTTGCTTTCAGTTTGAAAATGATCTTCTGAATATCCGCCACGGCCAGTGGATCGATTCCCGCAAAGGG
>JAPLJU010000002.1 GCA_026388445.1 Deltaproteobacteria bacterium | reverse complement strand
CGGCCGGTCGACGTGAGGGTGAGGATATTCGGTTTTGATTTCACGGGTGCCATGAGGGTCCGGGCGGCATGACTTCTGCCAAGAAATTATTCTTGCCTGTACTTTTCGAAATAGTCCTTCAGGATTCGGACGTGATCAAACATGAGGGGCCGGGGCAGGTTGTCTCTGCGGAAAATCCCGATCGCCGCGGCGTCGTCGGCGGCTGCGGGAACGCCGCTGCCCTTCGCGATATAGACGGTTGTGATGGTGTGCTGCCGGGGATCTCTATCCGGGGCGGAGTAGGTATGCATCTGGCGGGTCAGGGTCACCTCGAGGGATGTTTCCTCTCTTGCTTCCCGGAGGGCCGCCTCTTCCAGGGACTCTCCATAGCCAACGAATCCGCCGGGTATGGCCCATCCGACGGGGTGGCGCTTTCTCTTGATGAGGATGATCCCGCCGTCCTCCATTTCAATGATGATATCCACCGTGGGAACGGGGTTCCGGTATGATTCGATCTCGCCGCCGCAGCGGGGGCAGGGGATGTTCTTCTTAATGGCCATGAGTGCTCTTTTTCTGTGTCTGCCGGGTCCGGCTTTTTGTCTTTAAGATGAATGTGTCGGTCTGTCAAGGCTCAAAAGACGGGCTTCGTTTATTGCGATAAGAACATTCCATTGTCGGTGCCGGGCTCATCTGGCACGGTTTTTTAATACCTTGACAATTTTAGGCCAATCCATTAGTTTACGGCACTAATCTTGACCTCGGAGGATCCGATGATCGGTGTTCTTGTCATAACCCACGGGAACCTCGGAAGCGAGCTGATAAAGGCGGCGGAGCTCATCAAGGGCCGCCTTGAAGGCGTCCAGCACATTTCGGTCAATGCCTCAAGGGGGATGGAGGATATCAAAAAGGATATTACCATGGCCATCAAGAAGGTCGATGCCGGAAGCGGTGTTCTCATCCTGACGGACCTTTTCGGTGGTACGCCGTCTAATATATCGCTGTCCTTTTTAAAGACTGGAAAGATCGAAGTCGTCACGGGCGTGAACCTGCCGATGCTCCTGAAAGTGTCTGATCTCAAGGGGGAAAAGAATCTCGGAGAATTTGCCTCGCTGATCAGGGAATACGGGAAAAAAGATATTTACCTGGCCAGTGAAGTGCTCAACCGGGAGGTGGGCGGCAATAAGTAAATGCCGGCCCGTTTCATATGCCTGGTTCCTGTGGCGATGCTCCCCGTCGCGCTGGTGAGATTGAGCAATGAATTTTGTCCTGGTGAGAGTGGATAACAGGCTGGTTCACGGGCAAATTCTGGAAACCTGGCTCCCTTTTCTCGGCGCACGACGTATCATCGTCGTCGATGACGATGTGGCCTCCGATTTCTTCCGCGAAACCGTCATCCGTATGGTCGTGCCCCGCGAGGTCGAGTTCTTCGTCTACAGTGTGGATGAGTTCCCCCGAAGCCAGATCATCAGCGAAAAAAGTCAAAAGAAAGCCATCGTTCTCTTCAGTAAAATTGCCGACGCGCTTCGGGCCTACAATCAGGGCTTCCGTTTTGACCGCCTGAACGTCGGCAACATCTACACCGAGGAGTGTGTTCTTCGCTGCACGACGTCTATCGCCCTCTGTGAGAGCGATATCCGGGACATGATTCGCCTCGCGCAAGCGGGGGTCGTGATGGAATTGAAGTCCCTCCCCAAGGACAAGGCCCTTGATTTCCAGGAAGTCATCAAGAAGTGCGACCGTCTTGAAATCGAGGGTGTCGGCAACAGTGTCAGGCGTGCACGTCAGTAAAAAAATCAGAAGATGATACTCCACAGAGCAGGTGCATGCTGGTCAAGGTAGCCATTTTATCTCTCCTTGGCGGGATCCTGTGCCTGGACAGGGTCACGCTCCAGTTGATGATTTCGCGGCCTGTGGTGGCGGGCCCGATCATCGGGCTGGTCCTCGGTGATCCTCACATGGGGCTCATATCGGGAGCGCTCGTCGAGCTTCTCTGGATCGACCGCCTTGCGGTGGGTGCCTACGTCCCCCCCCACGATACCATCGTCGCTGTTCTTGTGACCGCAGGGTCTATTATCGGCGGCATGGGGCTCGGCCCCTTCTTCACTCAACTGGTTGCTTTTTCTGTTCTCCTTTACCTCCCGGCCGGAATTCTCGCGCAGAGGATGGATGTCTGGATCCGCCAATCCAACGACACACTGGCCAGAGCGGCCCTGGAGGAGGTGAAGGCAGGAAACATCCGGGCCGTACCCAGGAATCATCTCCGCGCGCTCCTGCGGACCTGGATCTTCACGACGGCCTTTATCTTTATCGCTGCCCTTGCCGGTATTTTCTTTACCCGACTCGTATTTCCCGCATTGCCCGCGAGCGTCCTTAAGATGCTCCATTATATCTATTTCTTTCTGCCGCTTCTCGGTATCGGCGTTGCCCTCAACACGATCAAGAATCGAGGCGCGATTCCCGTTTTCTGCGGAGTCTTCCTGATCCTCTCCGCGGTAAAAGAGTTCTTGTGGACGTAAGTCGAAATAAAGTATCCTGACTTTCAATATGGCTGCCAAGAAAAGGGGGACCGGCGGCATCTCCATCGAGAAAATGTCCGGAGCCGATCTCCCGGAAATCATGAAGATAGAACGTGCGTCCTTCCTTGCGCCCTGGTCGGAGGCCCTTTTCAGGCAGGAGCTCAAATTTTCCCTCTCCCGGAGTTTCGTGGCGAAGTCAGAGGGGGAGGCGGGAAGCGAGACCGTCGGATACATCGTTTACTGGATGGTTTCCGACGAAATTCACGTGAACAATCTCGCCGTGAGGTCGGACTTCAAGAGAAAGGGGATCGCCTCGAGGCTTGTTGAGGCGGCACTGAAAAAAGCCTGTGCCGAGGGGGCGACCCGGTGCACGCTCGAAGTACGCGTCTCCACTGCAGCGGCGAGGCGGCTCTACGAGAAATTTGGTTTTGTCGTCCGAGGTGTGCGGCCCCGCTATTATGCCGAGAGCGGTGAAGATGCGCTCATCCTGTGGGCCGATTTGAAGGAGGAGAGGTCCTAGAACCCATGCCCAGGTTCCGGAAGCTTCATGTCGGTGAGGTTTTGTCAAACAGGGAATTGGCGGA
>JAPLJU010000253.1 GCA_026388445.1 Deltaproteobacteria bacterium | reverse complement strand
ATCCTGGGGGAGGTTTCAGGCGTTTTGCAGGATCCCTTCATCAGCCGCCTCCTTGTTAAGGAAACACCCGTTCTTCGAAGTGAATGGGCCGTCGAGGATCGTGCGGGTGAGAGGCGGGTCCGTTCCGGCATTCTCGACCTTGTCGCCTTCGATGGGACATCCTGGTGGATCATCGATTTCAAAACATCGCGACCGCCCGACGGGAATCTCGAAGCCTTCGCGGATATCCAGATGGCTTTATACCGGCCACAGCTCGAGGCCTATCGAGCCATGCTGGGGAAAGCCGAGGGTGTTCGTGAAGAGAACATCCAGGCAGGAATCTATCTGACGGCGATAAAAAAGTGGTTCGAAATCTAAAATTAAAATTAAGCTATTGAAACTATTTATGATTCAAATTTGCCCCCTCCATAGGCAATCCGGTGAAATGCCTTTTCCGATCCGCACTTATGAGCTTGCTCCACAGGGCTGCCCACAGACATTCCACAGGCATTGTGAATAGGATAGACGCGCAAAATAGCACAATGAAACCGATAAGTTATAAATAAAATTTTTGTCAAAAAAACCGGGAGAACGAAGACGAGAACAGCTCTTGCTTTCCCCATTTGAGGGTCCTGAAACGCCACGGAAGCCTTGCTTCTCCGACTAAAGGGATTGAAAACCATTGTCCCGCAACCGTCTTTAAACCCTCACATCAATATTGTAGCGCAATCATTGATTCTTAGAGATGATCAACCCTGCAAAAAGGGCCTGTTCATAACTCAACAGGGGTTGATGAACGAAACACCCGCGGACATGGATGCCCCCCGGGGTGGAGCATATCGCCCGGAGAGCGAACGGATTCGTGTTTATCGGCCATTTATTTGGGAATTTCGGGCTATTGGGAGTTGACAAAATCAAATTGGCGATTACTATAAGGGCAAAACTTTAACGAACGGGTTAGTCTATCTATGTACAAGTGCAAGAAAAAAGTGATTTACATTACGGAGCCATGCCCCGACACCACCTGTGAGTGGTGGCTTAAAAACGAGATGTTCTGCAACTGCACTTGGGTGGCCTGCAATTACGGTCCATTTACCCTGGAAGAGGTCGGCGAGATGATGGGGGTCACCCGCGAAAGAATCAGGCAGATTGAAGCGAAGGCGTTGAGGAAGCTTCAGCACAAAAAGAGACGGGATCAACTGAGGGATTTTGCTTCGCCGGACTACGAAAAGGAATTGCTCTGATATCCCCCGGCGCGGGGAACGATAAGCCTCCTGTGCCACGGCACGGGAGGTTTATTTTTTCTTTTTTCTCTTCATATCTTCCAGCATTTTCTTCATGTTCTCCCTGCTTTCCGATCGGGAGAAAAGAAGAGCCGAAATCCCAAATTCATGTTCCAGGGCGGATTTTCTATCAAGCCTGGGCACTACATCCGAAACTTTCTTCACCGCTTCGATGGCCCTCGGAAGCCTCCCTGCCAGCTCCTTTGCGATGGTCTTTGCCTCTTCCATAAAGGATTCAGGGGAAGCCACCTTGTTGACCAGACCGATTCTCAGGGCCTCTTTGGCCCCGATCGGTTCACCCAGCATCGTAATTTCCTTCGCCTTGGCCATACCGACGATGCGACTCAGGGGCCCGAAAAGGGGATTCAGCCCGAACTTGAGTTCCGGGTGACCGAATATGGCACTTTCCGAGGCCACGATCATGTCGCAGACGCTCGCAAGATTGAAACCGCCACCCAGGGCAATACCGCCCACCGCGGCGATGACGGGCTTCTGAAAGGTATATATTTTTTGAAGATAACGGATGATGGCTTCGAAGTAATCGTCGATCTCATCCTCCATCAGGGCCGTCATCTCGTTCAAGTCCATACCGGCGGAAAAGACGTACTCCCCGCCCGTCAACACCACCGCCCGCACGGACTCGTCGCCCTCGAGCTCGATGAAGCAGGCCTCAAGCTCCTTTTTCATTTCCCTCGTCAGGGCATTCATCTCTTTCGGGCGATTGAGGGTTACAACGGCATAGCCCTCCTGCCTGGACACGAGGATCGTCTTGTAGGTCATCGGAATTCTCAGCCCCTCATTTCGGGTAATCCACGGTCTTCTTGAGTTCCTTACCCACCTTGAAGAAGGGGAACTTCTTCACGGGGACATCTACGCCGGTCCCCGTCTTGGGGTTTCTGCCCCTGCGCGGCCGCCTCGTCCGCACGGTGAAATTGCCGAAACCCCGGATCTCGATGCGCTCACTGCGCTTTAGAGCGTCCGTCATCGCGTTGAACATAATATCTACGGCATAAGCCAGATCCTTCTTGGAGTAATCCAGAAGCCTGTCGTAAATTTTTTCCGTTAAATCTTTTTTTGTCATTTTACGCTCAATCCCCTGTCGTTTGATATAAATAACTGAAGCAGACACCTTCTTCCACCAGCTCTCTTTTCAGGATGGACACCATTTCCTCCAGCATGTACCGCCAGATCGAAAAGCGCTCCTCCTTGGGATAGACAAGCTCGGGTTTTCCCTCGATGCCGGAGAGCTTGGCAGCAACGTCGGCTGCAAATTCAATGTCACCAAGATAATCCACCAGTCCCATCTGCAGGGCCTGCCGGCCTGTCATGATCCGGCCATCGGCGATTTCCTTCAGCTTCTCCTTCGGGATGCCCCGGCTGGTCGATACCGCGTCCAGAAACTGGTCGTGGATATCATCCAAAACCCCCTGGAGCAGTACCTTTTCCTCGGGAGACATATCCCGGAAAGGAGAACCGGTATCCTTGTATCGGCCGCTCTTGATGACGGACGATTTAAGCCCAATTTTCTTAAAGAGGTCCTGCACGTTCGTTAAATGCATGATCACGCCGATGCTCCCCGTGACCGTCCCGGGATTTGCCACGATCTTATCGGCCGCGCATGCAACATAATAGCCGCCGGAGGCCGCCATGGAACCCATGGATACGACGACCTTCTTCTTTTTCTTCACCGACTGGACTTTTTCGTAGATCTCCTGTGCCGGTGTCACACCGCCCCCGGGGGATTCGATCCTGAGAACGATGGCCTTAATCCCTTCATCCCTACCGTACTTCTCAAGCTGGGCGAGAGCCGCCTTGGAATCAAGGATGATCCCCTTCAGGACAACAACGCCGATCTTATCTTTCATGGAGAAGGTCGATTTGTCACCCGTCAGAGAAGCCACGCCGTAGACCAGCAGGAAAAACAGGACCCCCACCAGGCACAGCAGGAGCATCCCAAACAGTACTGGATGTTTTTTCATGTTTGAAACCTGAACACTGCGGCAGGGGGGCTACACGTCGGTGATTTTGACGTCCGCCAGGACCTTGCCCAGGTTGGAAGTGACGCTTTCTTTGTTGTTGATATACACCTTGGTCGGTGAGGATTGATCTGTATTCGACTCGTAATCTCTGATACTCAGCCGGATCTTTCTGGACTTCGGATCGACATTCTTGACGACGGCCGTGATCGTGTCGCCCACGGCAAAGAGTTCCGATGCCGACTTGACCCTCCGCGTGCTCAACTCCGAAATGTGAACCAGACCTTCTATACCATCTTCAACTTCCACGAACACACCAAAATCGGTGATGTTCGTGATCTTACCCGAAACAATGGAACCGACACCATGCCTGATGCCGAATTGTTCCCAGGGGTTGGTTTCGAGCTGCTTGATCCCGAGAGAAAACTTTTCATTCTCCGCATCCACGTTGAGAACAACCGCCTCCACATCCTGACCCTTCCTGTACACTTCCGAGGGATGCTTGATACGCTGCTTCCAGGATATGTCGGATACGTGAACCAGTCCGTCGATCCCCTCTTCCACCCCGATGAAGATGCCAAAATCGGTGATGTTTCTAATCTTTCCCTTGATCACCGTTCCAGGAGGATATTTCTGCTTCAGCGTGATCCAGGGATTCGGCGTGGTCTGCTTCAGGCCGAGTGAAATCCGCTTGTTTTCGGGACTGACGTCCAGAACCATGACCGTCACCTGGTCCCCCACGGAGAGAATCTTCGAGGGGTGTTTGATCTCCCGGGTCCAGAACATCTCAGACACATGAACGAGCCCCTCGACACCCGGCTCGAGTTCAATGAAGGCGCCGTAATCAACGATGCTGACCACTTTCCCCTCGATCATCGCCCCCACGGGATAACGCTCTCTGATCGTATCCCAGGGATTCGCTGACAACTGCTTGAGTCCCAGGGACACTCTTTCCTTTTCCCGGTCAAAGGAGAGCACCTTGACGTTAATCTTCTCTCCGCGGTTGAAGGCATCGGACGGGCGGGTGACCTTGCCCCATGATATGTCCGTGATGTGAAGGAGTCCGTCGATACCGCCCAGATCGATGAATATACCGTAATCGGTGATGTTCTTGATGATACCCTC
>JAPLJU010000258.1 GCA_026388445.1 Deltaproteobacteria bacterium | reverse complement strand
GATGCCGACTCGTCGATGAGATCAACGGCCTTGTCCGGCAGGAAGCGATCGGAGATATAGCGATCGGACAGGGTTGCCGCCGCCACGATCGCCGAGTCCTTGATCCTCACCCCGTGATAGACCTCATACCTCTCCTTGAGGCCGCGCAGGATGGCGATGGTATCCTCGACGGTCGGTTCCTTGATCAGGATGGGCTGGAACCTCCGCTCGAGGGCCGCGTCTTTCTCGATGTTTTTCCGGTACTCGTTCAGGGTCGTTGCGCCGATACACCGAAGCTCCCCACGGGCGAGGGCGGGCTTCAGCATGTTGGAGGCATCGATGGCACCCTCGGCGGCGCCCGCACCGACCACGGTATGAATTTCATCGATAAAGAGGATGATTTCACCCTGGGCATCCTGGATTTCTTTGAGGACGGCCTTCAGGCGGTCTTCGAACTCCCCCCGGTATTTGGACCCGGCGACGAGAGCGCCCATGTCCAGGCCGATGACTCTCTTGTTCTTGAGGCTTTCGGGCACGTCGCCGTTGACGATGCGCTGGGCCAAGCCCTCGACGATGGCCGTTTTCCCCACGCCAGGATCACCGATGAGGACGGGGTTGTTCTTTGTTCTCCTTGAAAGGACCTGCATGATCCTGCGGATCTCATCGTCGCGGCCGATGACGGGGTCGAAGGACCCCTTGCGAGCCAGTTCATTGAAGTCCCTGGCATAGCGCTCAAGAGCCTGGTATTTCTCTTCGGGATTTTGATCGGTGATCCGCTGGCTCCCCCGGATGTCCACAAGGACTTTGAGGATGGCATCCCTCGTAACACCGGCTCTATTCAGGATCTGGCCGGTCACCCCATCCTTCTCGTCTGTCATGCCGACAAGGATGTGTTCGATGCTGACGTATTCGTCTTTCATGCGCGACGCCTCGGCGAATGCCGCGTCAAGGACCCTGTTCAGTCTCGTGGACATGTAGGCCTGTCCGGTACTGGTCCCGGCGACTTTCGGGAGCCGGGCCAGGATCTTTTCGAGGTCCCCGCTGATGACGGACGGGTTGGCCCCGAGCTTCTTCAAAATCGAGGTGGCGACCCCCTCGGGCTGCCCCAGCAGGACCAGCAGAAGGTGCTCCACATCCACGGCCTGGTGCTCGAACCGGACGGTGACGCGCTGGGCTTCCTGAAGGGCTTCCTGGGCCTTCAGTGTCAGCTTGTCAAATCTCATGATGTCTCCTTGTCGCTATTCAAGTATTCGAAAAAATCGAAAAAAAACGCAATAAGATTATCCTGCCTCGCCGGCCGCGGTACCGGGTCGGTGATCGCACTGAAATTTTCAACAAAAGCGTTATAAATCGGCAACTTCCCGATTCGGCGTCGACCGGTTCACGTCCATAAAATAAACACAATGGAGAAGGATGTCAAGAAAATGGATATCCCTTAAATATAAAAAAAGCACGGAAAAACAAGCGGTTTCGCTTCAGGGCTTTCCTGGACGGAGGTCAAAAAAAGGCTTGACAGTTTGAATTTGCAGAGTAGAATCAAGAATTCGGAAAACGTGAAGGAGGAAAAAAGGCATGTCCGTGCCAGTCAATATCAATTCCCTGGATATTTATATGTCCGAGATCAACCGCTTTCAGATTTTGACGTCCGATGAGGAGTTTAAGTTGGCGGTTCGATTCAGGAAATATGATGATAAGGAGGCTGCTGAGAAACTCGTCACATCCAACCTCCGGTTTGTGGTCAAGATCGCCCATGAGTATCGGAACTACGGGGTGAAGCTCATCGACCTCATCCAGGAGGGGAATGTGGGTCTCATGCACGCCGTGAAGAAGTTCAACCCCTATAAAGGTTACCGCCTGATCTCCTATGCCGTGTGGTGGATCAGGGCATACATGCAGAATTTTATTATCAAGACCTGGAGCCTCGTCAAGATCGGCACGACCCAGGCCCAGCGGAAGCTCTTTTTCAAGCTCAACCAGGCCAAGAAAAAGCTGCAGAACCTTTCAACAAAAAAACCCGAGTTCGCCGAGATTGCCGAGACCCTGAACGTGAAGGAAGCGGAGATCGAGGAGATGGATCTGCGCCTGAACAACAGGGACCTGTCGCTGGATGCCTCCATCAATGAGGACGGGGACCTGAGTCACCGGGATATGCTCGCCTATGAGGGCGAAAGCCAGGAGGAGAGCCTGATCAAGAAGCAGGAGACGGCCCTGGTCAAGCGCAACATCGCGGGGGTTCTGGCTAAGTTGAGCGAGAGGGAGCGTTACATCATCCGGAACCGGATCATGTCGGAGACCCCCGAAACGCTCCAGGATATCGTAGATCGCTTCAAGATTACGCGCGAGCGTGCCAGGCAGGTGGAAAAAGAAGCCCTCAAGAAAATGCGGTATGCCATTCTGGCCTGGGAGGGCGATCAGATGGCTGTGAACGCCTGATGCAACCCTATAAAAATGAAAAGCCCCGGACAAGCTCCCCCGGGGCTTTTTTTGCCCGCTCGGCCTTCAGAAGGCCTCTTCGGCATGGAAGGCCATCTTGTCGAAGCGGGTGTATTTTTCCTGGAAGGTGAGTTTCACCGTCCCCACGGGCCCGTTTCTCTGCTTGCCGATGATGACCTCGGCGGTTCCCTTTTCCGGGTTGTCCTCTGAGCGGTTATAGACCTCGTCCCTGTAAAGAAAGAGAATCACGTCGGCGTCCTGTTCGATGGCGCCGGACTCCCGGAGGTCCGCCATCTGGGGCCGCTTGTTGGTCCGGTCCTCGACCTTCCGGTTGAGCTGGGAGAGGGCCATAACGGGGACGCTCAGTTCCTTGGAAAGGGCCTTCAGGGACCGGCTGATCTCGGAAATTTCCTGCTCCCTGTTGTCCGCGTATCCTCCCCCCCTCATGAGCTGCAGGTAGTCCAGGATCACAAGGCCCAGGCCCACCTCCGCCTTGAGGCGCCTTGACTTGGCCTTCATTTCGAGGACCGAGATGGCCGGTGTGTCGTCGATGAAGATGGGTGCGTCGGAGAGTCTACCCGCCGCGGTGGTGAGCTTCGGCCAGTCCGATTCACCCAGGAACCCTTTGCGGATCCTCTGCGAGTCCACCCGGGCTTCCGAGGCCAGCATCCGGAGGGCGAGCTGTTCTTTCGCCATTTCCAGGGAGAAGATGGCCACGGGGATCCCGGCCTCGATGGAGGCGTGCTGGGCGATGTTGAGAGCGAGGGCTGTTTTCCCCATGCTGGGTCGGCCCGCGACGATGACCAGTTCTGCATTCTGGAGGCCCGAGGTCAGCTCGTCGAGCTTGTCGAAACCCGTGGGGACGCCGGTAACGAGTTCCTTCTTTTCGTAGAGACGCTCAATCGTCCTGAAACTGTCCTTGAGGATCTCTTTCAGGGGGAAAAAGGCGGGCCGGATCTTGTTCTCCGATATTTCGAAGATGGCGTGCTCGGCCTCGTCGAGGATGCGGTCCACCTCGGAGCCGGCATGGTAACTCTTGTTGAGGATTTCCGTGGCCGTCCCGATGAGCCGTCGAAGGATGGATTTTTCCTTGACGATCTTTGCGTAGTGGGCCACGTTGGCCGCCGACGGGACGCTGTCGACCAGTGTGGCCAGGTAGGACGCCCCACCCACGCTGTCGAGGTGTTTCTTTTCCTTGAGGATGTTGCTCAGCGTGATGAGGTCGCTCGGCTCGTTCCGGTCCGACAGCTCCAGGACGGCGGCAAAAATCCTCCGGTGGGCTTCATTGTAAAAGTCATGGACCTCGAGGATCTCGAGAACCGCATTCAAGGCGTGGTTGTCCAGGAGGATCCCCCCGAGGATCGATTGCTCCGCCTCGGTATTTTGCGGCGGCACTTTGTAGAGCGACGAATCGATATCTTTCATACCGTGTTCCTGCTCGATTTGCTAACCCACCGTTTCCGGTTATTCTGCCCGGGTGACGGTTACCGCAATATCGGCGAAAATGCCCGGATAGAGCTTGACCTTTACCCGGTGCTCCCCCAGGCTCTTGATGGGGTCTTCGATGACAATCTGTCGCTTGTCGACTTCGAAACCTTTTTCCACCAGCGCTTTTTCGATATCCTTTCCGGTCACGGAACCGAAGAGTTTGTCCATCTCACCCACCTTGCAGGGAATCGTCACGGTGACACCGGAGAATTGCTGGACCAGGGACTCGGCTTTCTTCCGTTCCTTTTCTGACTGCTGGGCGATGACCTTCTTTGTGTGTTCGAGGACGTTGATATTCTTGCCTGTTGCCTCCAGCGCCAATCCCTTCGGAATGAGGTAATTGCGCGCGTAGCCGTCGGAAACTTTGATCGTGTCACCTCTTTTTCCGAGGGATGCGACATCCTCTTTGAGAATCACTTTCATGAAAAGCCTCCTTGAGATGAGATTGAGCGGGTCTAAAGGTTACCCTAGACAGTGGAATCCTTGAGCGGTCTGTTCATTTTTCTAAAGTCAATCCAGATATCGAAGAGGCCGACGGCGGCCACGACGAGGAGCAGTGTCTGATAGACGAAAAGAAAGAGATAGAAAATCGTACGCAGAAATCTCGGCACGCTCTTTTTTTTGAAGAAGAAGTGTACTATGGAAAATCCCTGAAGTAAATAGACGAATAAAAAAATGATCAATCCATTGAAGCCGACCAGTTTGATCTCCGGCAGCGGCAGGAGCATCATGCCCCCCGAAGCGATGACGAACCACACAAGCCAGTCAGGGATCTTCCAGTAGGCCAGATCGCCGTAATCAGGGCAGGGGATCTGGGTCTTCTGGAAGAGGAACCTCATCATCAAAACGTTGATCCAGGCGAAAAAAGAGGCGCTGACGACTACAATGGAAGGTAAGAGACCCAGGATCGTCTTTGTGATTTCCGGGACGTTCTCCTTGATGGATTCGATCTGTTCCGAAGACATGCCGAATTCGGCGTAAAACTTGATACTGTACTGGAGACTTTCATGAATGTGGGTTTCGATGAGTTGCATGGCGGGCGTGGCCAGTCTCCAACTGTAATAGAGGAGGAGGGCGAGGGCCAGCGTCAGCACGGATGCCACGGATGCCATGACGGTTTTCTCGATGCCCCAGTTTCGCCTCATGAACTCCGGGAGGAGAATCCCCAGCGCCCCGATGACAACGAAGAAAGAAACGTCTCCCTCGACACCGGCGTATTGAACGCTGAACCAGGCAATAAAAACGGAAGAGGCAAAGTAAAGGAGGCCCTGGGGCCTTCCCAGCCTGATATAGAAGTAGGCGATGGGCAGAGGGGTGACGAAACCGGTCGCAAGTCCGAGTGCAGGGCTCAAGGCGAGCAGAATGAAGAAAAGCGCCGTGATGCCCACACCGAGAACAAATTCCTTGATCAGGATGGGTCTCCTCTCTTCCATGAATGGCTTGAAGGTCCTCTGTAAAGTACCGGCTGCGGCGTCATGACCGCCATCACGCATGTCGAACCAAACCGGCATTTATTCATGGAGGCAGGAGTATCGGCGCAGCCGGATGGATAACGGGGAAATCCGCGGTAGCGGCTTATTGGCTTAGGTATCGCTGACCATAAATGGCAGAAGTGCGATGCTCCGCGCCCTCTTGATTTCGACCGTCATCTTGCGTTGATGCAGGGCGCAGTTTCCCGAGATCCTTCTGGGGATGATCTTGCCCCGCTCCGTCAGGAAATACTTGAGGATATCCGGATCCTTGTAGGAAAGTTTCAAATCGGAATTGGTGCAGAACCGGCACACCTTCCTTTTATGATAAACCCGCCGTTCATATCTCGGCCTGGACTCTCTGGGGTTTGCGTACGCCGTCATTTGGATTCTTTCCCTCCCTTTTCGGTCTCCTTCGGCTCTTCACGGGGTTTAGTGGACCTCCGCACGATCGATCGTGAGAACTCCCTTCTTTCCACGGATCTCGGTCTTGCCTCCAACTCGGCAGCCTCCGCGGGCTTTTCTTCCGCTTCCTTGGACACGCCGGATATTTCTTTCTCTATTTCCTCCCGGGTGATGCTGTCGGCCTGCTTCACCGTCATGTACTTGAGTATTTTTTCATCAAACTTGAGGTTTCTTTCCAGCTCGCTGACGATGCTGCCCGTACCGGCGAAATCCATCATGACATAATAGCCGCGGGACTGTTTCCCGATCAGGTAGGCGAGTTTTCTCTTGCCCCACCGGTTGACGCGGACCATCATACCCTTCATGTTCGTGATGATCGAGGTGTATCGCTCCACGATGGCGTCGATCTCCTCGTTGGGCAGATCCGCAAGGGTAATGAATACAAGATCGTACCTTTTCAATGCCATACCTCCTTTCGGCTCAGTAGCCCGGGCCCGAAGCCCGGGCAAGGAGTCCTTTCTTGAATTTTAAGAACCGCCTTTTTTATAACAACTTTCGTGAGAAATCAATCATTTTTACGGGGCTATCGCTGAGCTGCCATGGTCCCTGTCGGCGTCCTGCCTTACCCATTCAAATTTCTTGTTGACCTGAGTCACGTCTTCTTTTATTCATTTCGGTAATCTTGAAATCATTTTGAAGAGTGTGACGCAGCACCTCATACGGGCGCGTCTTCCGGGGAGTCTGTTTTTTGTCTTCTTTCTTCAGAAAAATAGCGATTTTTTCAATCGCTGTTCTTGTCGTTTTTCTCGGGTACCGGTTCTTTGTTCGTGCTCCCGCAGTCCAGGATGTTCGGCTGACGGGAGAGAATATCATCTGTTTCGGTGACAGCCTCACGTCCGGCTTCGGGGCCGCCCCGGGTTTGGACTACCCCTCCCATCTCTCGAGACTGATCGGGAGGCCGTTGATCAATGCGGGACGTCCGGGCGACACGACGGTTTCGGCCCTCGCGAGACTGGATCGTGACGTCCTTTCCCGGTCACCCCGGATCGTTCTCATCACACTGGGCGGGAATGATCTCATGAGGGGCATGGACCGCCCGCAGGCCTTCAGAAACCTGAAAACGATTGTCACGTCCATTCAGGCTCAGGGGGCTCTGGTCATCATCGGCGGGGTTGAAGCCCCCATCTGGGGCAGGGGATTTGAGGAGGGCTACCGGCAGGTTTCGAAAGAGACCGGCGCCTTGCTGATCCCCGACATCCTGAAGGGGATCATGGGGAATCCGAAGCTCATGCATGATGCCATCCACCCGAACGATTCAGGCTATGCGGTCATCGCCCAGTATTTCTATGAGGCCGTGAAGCCCTATCTGTGAGGGTCCGTGGAATACATCGATCCATTATCATCTTGAAAGGAGGTCCGGGATGTTCAGGAAATCTTTTTGGCTGTGCGTTGCCGTCATCTTTGTTTTGGCCGCTCAGGGTTGCATGGTGGCGGAGAGCACCTACACGAAAAAGGTGGAAGAAACGGAGAGTTTGAACAGGCAGATCGGGGCCCTCGAACAGGTAAACAAAGAATTAAAAGGGGAAAACCAGGGCCTCAAAGCGAACGTGGACGAACTGACAAAACAGGTGGCCGAGCAAAAGCAGAGGGTTGCGGACCTCGAGATGATAAAGGAGCAGAAGGTCCAGGAGGTGAGCAGCGAATACAACTCGATGATCGATAAGATGAAAGCCGAGATTGCCCAGGGGCAGGTCACGATCACGGAACTGAAAGGTAAGCTCACGGTGAACATGGTGGAGGCCGTCCTTTTTGACTCCGGCAAAGCAGAGGTCAAAAAAGAGGGTCTGGCGGTACTCCAGAAGGTCATCGATGTTTTGAAAGAGATAAAGGACAAGGTGATCCGAGTCGAGGGTCACACGGACAACGTGCCGATCGCGGGGGGGCTCGCCCGGGTTTACCCGACCAACTGGGAGCTCTCGGCCGCCCGGGCGATTAACGTCACCCGGTTTCTCCAGGCCCAGGGGATTGACCCGGCCAATCTTTCAACTGCTGCTTACGGGGAATTCAAACCTGTGGCGGACAATGAAACCAAGGAAGGCCGGGCTAAGAACCGGAGGATTGAAATCGTCCTCGTGCCGAAGGATTAGATGAACGATTCAGGCAGAGAGCGCTCTTTTTTTTGACAGGGGTAAGGAATCTGAATGGCCGGATCTGACTTGGTTTATGTTTTTTTCTGCCGCTTCGTCACAGGCCGGTGCCTCAGCATGACGTAGGTTGCCCCGGTTCCGCCGTCGCAGGACCGCGCGCTTGAATAGGCGGTGACCCACTTTCGCCAGGGCCCCGTGGTCAACCACTTGACAACTTTTGTTTTCAGCACCGGCTCCGCCGGCGAGGAGAGCCCCCGCCCGTGGATGACCAGGATGCCCTTCCTGCCCCTGTCGATGGAGTCCCTCAGAAAATCCTCGAAGGCCGCCTCGGCCTCTCCCACGTTCATGCCGTGAAGATCGATGTGGGCCTGAATCGAGAACTCCCCCCGGTGGAGCCGCCTTGCGATCTCCGGTCGCACCCGGTAACCCGTGCCCTCGATGTATTCCGGTGTGTCTGAAATCACAAACCCCTCACCGTACTTCACGAGGTTTGTGAGCATTTCGAGGTCTTCGTCTTTACCGTTTTTACGGGTAACCTCGTCGATCGACGGCGGCGCCGGCTCGACGTATTTGCCCTCCCTGAGGGTTTTGACGCCTTCCATGGCCTCCCGGAAGATTCTCTCTTCATCGACGGCCGGCACCGGTCCGGTTTGATAATTCCTTTCTTCACGGCGCGGATTCCCGGGGAGAGGCGCGACATCGACTGATTTTTTCCGGAGAAGTTTGTCGAGGTTTTCAAAGGGTTGAAAACCCAGATCGGATTTGGGGGGTTTCATGGATATCTTCCCGGCATCGGGACGCGCCCGTGAAACTCGCGTCCGGTGAACGTTCCTACTTGCACTTGAACGGATAAAAGTGGCTGTAACAGTATCCACCCGGATCGCTGTACATGATTTCCGTGTCGGCCATGCACTGCTCGATCGTCGTCTTGGAGGCCTCCTCGTAGTCGGGACGCTTTTCCTCCTTTTTCTTGCAGCTCATGCAGATGGGATTGTGATTGTAGACGGAGAGTATTCTCAGGTTCCGGGGGGACAGGTCCTTGCGGCACTTGGAGCATTTCGTGGCACAGGCAAGCTGTTCTTTCCAGTCATCTTTCATGGGCGACCTCCTGGGGGTGATAGGATGATCTCTCTCAGGAATGGACTTTTTTTAACTATACAACGAGAGGGTACGGATGTAAATGGTTTGCCTGCCGGAGCTGTCACTGCGGCATTCGAGGTTCCCTTGCGAATTTCCTCGCGTGCCAGACCGAGCGGACATTGGACTGCCACTCCGAAAGGGTCGTCGTGATGGCAATCTCCTCGAGGGCAGAGAGGGCAAGGACCACCGTAGCGATCTCGAAAGGCCAGGTGATGTCGAAGAGAAGCATCACGAGGGTGGCGACGCTGAGGACAGCGGCCGAGAACTTCGCCGCCCAGGTGTGATAGCTTGTCAACCGGCGGTATTTGAGAAACCCGATGAAGATGGGAATGGCAAAACTGGCGACAACGGCGGCGACAAAGGGGGCCTCCTGCCTGATGAGATCGGGCCAGAGCCACCAGGTGCAGAGGGGAACGGTCATGTAGATGGAGAAGTCCCCCCAGCTGTCGAGTTTCGCCCCGAGGTCCGTCTCCTGCTTGTATTTCCGGGCGATCATCCCGTCGATGGCATCCGATAGAAGGGCCAGCACCAGAAGAACGAGGAAAATATCGGCCCGGCCGATCCACGCGAGGTAGAGCAGGACAGGGGCGCAGACCATTCTGAAAATGCTCAGGCAGTTAGGCAAAGTGAACATGGCGATGTCTCTGAGGTCTTCAGTCGAAAGCCATCAGCAAAACCGTTACATGATCCCGGCCGTCCTTTCCGTTTGCCGCCCTCACGAGCTCCGCGCTGAAATATTTGCTATATTTCATCATCTTTCAGGGCGTCCGTCAACCCGTCTGTACACAGGAGCAGAAATCTTTTTTCGATGCTCAGCGATCAAACATCAACCTCGACCAGGGTTTCAGGGCTTCATCCCGATTTCCCGCAGAAAGGGAAGGATGCACTCTCGAAGGACGTTGGGCGCCCGAAAAACGGCATAATGGGCGAGCTCGTGTTCGAATGAAAACAACCCGGCCCCCTTGATTTTATCGCAGGTTTTCTCGGCCGTGCTCAAACGGAGCCACTGATCGTTGGCCACGTGAAGGATGAGCGTCTTGGCTCGGATCCGGTGAAGGTGGTCGGTCAGGGAAAAATGGTCGGCAACCCGGTTTCGGAGAAGCAGGTCATTCGCGTCGTAGTTCCTTGCGAGAGGAAGCAGGAGTTGTCCCTCCGTTCCCTCGGGCTCCCAAAAGAACACCTCTTTGCAGGCCTCGGTCCAGGGCTGGCCCACGCGGAAGTCGAAGCTCAATCCCGTGTAGAGCAGTATCGACCATCCGAACATCACTCCGTGGTTCGGGTGTTTCTCCCTGGGCAGATGGTAGTAATCCCCTTTCGTTTCCCTCCAGACGGGGTCGCTCTGGATGGCCGCCGTCATGAGCTCGAAGAGCCAGCGGGTATTGGAATTTGTTTCCGTTAACCCGCCGATAGGAAGAATCGCCTCGACGAGTTCCGGGTGCAGGACCGCCCAGATGTAACTCTGTATGGCGCCCATGGAGACACCCGTGGAGAGTTTTATCCTGCTGATGTTGAGTTGGTCCGCCAGGAGGCGGTAGTTTGCCTGTACGCAATCGAAGTAGTTATATCCGGGGAATTTCATGCCGAGTCCGTCGCTCGGTTTGCTCGCTCCCCACAGCCCCACGGCATCGAGAAAAATGACGTAATATTTGTCCGTGTCGATGAGCTTCCCTGGTCCGACAACCGCCCCGCCGGCGAAATCATTCCCCTCCTGGCCGTCGTACCAGTAGTAATACATGAAGGTCGAATCCCCGGAGTAGTAGGGGCTGATAATGACGGCGTTTGTGATTTTTCCGTCCTGGTCTCTCTCCGGGTTTCCGACGGCGATGTAGGCGACGCGCAGGGATTCCGCCCCGAGGGACTCCAGGGTCACACCACCTGCACCGCCGGAATCAAAAGCCGACTCATCGCCGGGGGAATAGGTCCCTCCCAGCCTGAAATTCCGGACAGAATAGTGTTGTTTCAATCCGTCCAGTGCCGGAATGCCGGATCTTTTCGTAACGGACTTTCTCCGAGGGGGTGTCATGTCAATCCTCCTTCATCCTTTGCGGCCGGTACTCCTCGCCGTCTCGCACAGGTGGTTCAGATCGAGGGTGTGATCGGGGTGCCAGTGGGTCAGAAGAAGCCAATCCAGCCGGTCTTTTTCAGGGGGGAAGCCGTTCACGAGGCTTTCGACGACCCCGGGGCCCGCATCGACAAGGGCGTGCCAGAGTATTTTATCGTCCTTCTCATCCCGGGCGACGATGGAGACGGAAGCGGTGGCCCTGTTTTCCCTGCCCGTGCATCGGCTGCAGGGGCAGCCGAACTCCCGTAGAAAGGCGTTTCCCGCGCCGTTGACGATAAGGCTGAAATTCATGGATTTTCCGTAGAGAAATGAAAATGATGGGTAAAGTGATATCGGAAAAGAAGAGGAAAATCAAGAAAACAGGTCAGGGTGATTTTTCGAAGGCAGGCGTAGAAATAGAAATAAAAAAAGGCAGGATAAACCTGCCTTTTCGTTGCTTAAAGCGTGTAGTTTATTACTTTCTGAGCCCCCTCCAGAGGCCCGCCGCACCCAGTATACCTACGAGGAGAAGCACAGCCGTCATGGGCTCCGGTACAGGGAATGTATTATCCTTATCCTTATCTTTGTCCTTATCCTTATTCTGACCCTGATTGTCTAGCCCCTGCCCTTGCCCCTGCCCCTGGGCCAGGGCAGGTAATGTAAACGCAAACAAAAGTGTTATGACAAGGATGATGATGGCAATTTTTTTCATCTTATTCCCTCCTTTTCGAACACCTTCTGATGGCCGACCTCGCTCCATCGAAAGAGTACTTGATTTCTCACGGGTTAAACAAGTTCAGTAAGTGAATCCGAATGCGTTAAAAATACTAAAGCCTTCAAATAGTTATGGCGTTAAGGGCGAATCGGGGGGTTAAAGCTTTGCGTGAAAGTTACCAATCTGACGAGGAAAATTTCCGTTCAATTCTTTTTTTTAACTATAAGCGTAACTCATTAATTGTCAAGCACGAATATTTTGATTGGAAAAGTAGTATGAATGGCGATCATGTCGCCTGACATCATTGTTGTTAAGAGTGTCCTGATTCCTTTTTTCGTGTCTCTCTCCCTTTTACGAAAATCTTCTGATTCTGCCGGGGGAGTATATGGAACGCCTCATTTGTTGAGCAGTCTTACCGCTTTCTTGTCGTCTGCTGTCTTGAAAATGATTGTCATCTTACCCCGGGCCGGGCTTCCGTAAACGTAATGAACATCAATACCGGCATCCGAGATTTTCTTCGCGACCCTGTGGATTTGTCCCGGTTTATTGGGCATCTCAACCATGATGACATCGTCCGTCTCCACCTCGGCCCCCATGTTCAACAGGATCTTCTTTGTCTTGGCCGTATTGTTGGTGATCAGCATGAAACAGCCCTCGTCTTCCATCTCGTAGGCGCAGATGGCCTCGATGTTGATTTTGGCCGCCGCGATGAAAATGGTCACCTCTGCGAGTAACCCGATCTTGTTGGGCATCGTAACGCTGAGCTGCTGTGCTCTCTTCGCGATAGCCATACTCATCCCCTCCTTTTCGTAGAGCAATTGGTGTGATGATACGATTTAAAATGAAAAATGAAAAGAAAAAAGGCAGCCGGGGCAAAAGACCCGACTGCCTGTCTTTCATGGCGGGCGGTCCGGGACTTGAACCCGGGGCCTTTGGTTCCGGAGACCAACGCTCTATCCAACTGAGCTAACCGCCCGCTTATTTATTTCCGATACTTACGACGTTGCCCTGTATCTGCTTTTCCGGGGTAGTGTGAAAAATGGTGTGACTCCGCTCCAAAATCTCAACGGCGTTTCTCTTGTGCTCCGGTGTCGGGTGTGAATATCGCATGGTCATCTTGATGTCCTTATGTCCCATGAGCTCCTGGATCGTCTTAATGTCCACACCGGCCATGCCGAGACGCGATCCGAAAGTGTGTCTCAGGTCGTGGAATCTGAAATTCTCTATTCCAGCGCTCTCCAGGGCTGTCCACCAGCCTCTTTTTATGTCACCGTAGGGTGTTCCACACCCCCTCGAAAAAACATATTCCCCGCGAGACGCCCTTTTAACATTTTTCAGGGTTGATGTTAAGACCTTATTCATGGGGATTTTCCTGATCTCTCCGTTTTTCGTTCCCTCAACGGTGATATATCTTTCCGGAAAATCCACGTTCCCCCACTTTAGATTTAGAATTTCGCCTTTCCTCATGCCGGTATTGAGCGCCGTTATGACGATAGGCGCAAGGTGCCCGGCCTTGTGGCCTGTCCGGATGGCCTCCATCAAGACGCTTTCTTCTTCGGGGCTCAATATCCGGTCCTTTCCTTTAGGCTCTTTAAGAAATCTCACCTTGCCGAAGGGATTAGCCTGAGCCTTTCCCCACTTGATAGCTATATTTAACATGTGACGGAGACAGCCGAGTTCCCGGTTGATAGTCCCCGGCGCTGCTTTTTCGGCCTGCCGGGTCATTTTATATTTTTCGATCAGAAAAGGGGAAATATCGGAGATGCGCTTCCCGCCGAAAAAACGGGAGAGATGCTTCAATGAATTTTCATCCCTGAGATATGATCCGGGCCTTTTGTTGCCTTCGGAATATTCAAGGTATTGCTCTTTAAATTTGTCAAAGGCAACCTGGACAGCCTTCGGTTTATACTGGCCCTGGATGACTTCCCGCTTTCGGATGATGAGTTTCTCTTTTGCTATGGTCCTGTTGACGGCCCCGACACTTTCCTTGTAGCGCTTCCCGTCATAATAGAAATCAATGTACCAGCTTTTTCCTACTTGATAGACGCCCATATCAATCCCCCCTCTATTAGCGTTTTCGGGATTCGTCGAAGTAGACGTCAACCACCTGGTCATCGTCCACATGGCCGTTTCCTCTGGTTACCGTGGCAATCATTGGTTTGCCCTGTTTCTGTTCAAGTAGATTGAAAATTTCCTCTATCCGCTGCTCATGACTTCGGAAGAGCTGCTCACCGACCATCTCTGCCGAGGCTGCGTCGAAGTACCCCGGCTGTTCTTCGGCCACAATAAAGCACATGTTCATATAGCGCCTTGTCAGATCAATCAAGCGGTGCAGATCCGAAAAGAGGTCCGTCTCTGTGCACTCGATTTTTCCCGTGATCCTTTTATCTATTGGATCATCGTACCGATAAAACAGGGATGGGCCATTGTCCACTTTTTTGAACATCAATTCATTTTTCATCTTGCTACCTCCCTTTTTCATTGACATAAATGTGTTAATTAAATAGAAAAGACGTTGAGAGGCTCCCGGTGTAGCGCACCGCCGGGCCGTCGCCGGTCCCGGAATCTCAACGCCTTGTCTATTCCGCTCATGTCGCTACCTTCGGAGCTTGGATGTTTAGTTGAATATTACTAAACTACATATCACCAATTTGTCAAGATGAAAAAAGAGACGAAAAAATATTTGAACACCACCATCCCCGAGACCCTTCTCCGGGAAGTTCGGATCTTAGCCGCTTCGGAGGGAGTAAAAGTCAACGCCCTTCTCGAAGAGGCTCTTCGCGATCTCATCAAAAAATACGAGAAAAAACCTCGAAAATCTACCTGATCCCAACCGCACCCTGACCCCTCGGGGAAAATAAAAACCTCTCTCCTTCAATCCTGCAAAGCCGAAAATGTAAACCCGGGTTTACAAATTGCCGAGAATAACCCCGTCCCCCCTTTTCCCCTTCCTTCGTCCCTGTCCATGAGCCTCATAAAGTGACCATCACAGGCCCCTTATGGCGATAATGGCGAAAAATACTATTATGGCGATCGTGATTGTGAAACAGATTGATTCAAAGATTATAGAGAAAAGAGGCTGACAGCATTTATGTTCACGGTCCATTGTTTAGTCCTCCATATTCAAAAGGGACCGAGGCTGCAAGGAGTTCGCCTCGGCCCCTCTGTTCGCCGGGTCACGGGTGGAGCCCGCCCCGGCTGCCGGTGTTTTTCTGAAAACGGCAGCACCGCCGGCTGGCAGCCGTCTGCCCCTCGCGGTTCATCCCGCCCCCGGCAGACAGGGACTCAGCGTCGAGAAGACACGCTGTTTCCTGAATATCTAACCGTTAAACCGAAGCACTCGCGCCAACTTTCTGAGTGATCGCTCCCCGTTGCCCGCCTCTGAGGATGGCGGTCGAAATGAGGATCGTAGCATCGGTCGTGACCTTCGTCGCAATATGCGTGAAACCATCTTCGAGGGTGAGAGCGTCAAGCTCAACATAGGCCAGGGCCTTCAGGGTGGCTACCGTGATCGTGGCTCCCGTACCTTGCGCCGCCGTGATAACCGTAGCCCCCGGCACCGTCGAAACCAGCGTCACTGTCCCGGCGTTGTTTGAAGCCGTGACACCGGGCACGCCGTAGGTCGGATCATTGATACACGTCGCCAGTTCGGTGCCGTCCGCTGTATCATCGCCGCTTATTGAGAATTCCCGACTAGCGAGGGTCGTAGTGTTCGTATGGGCCGTGAAAGTCAGACCATTGATGACGATAGTGTGGGTATTGAGGCAGTTGGAGAGGGCCAGCGTAAGCGACGTGACATTGATGTTGGCCGTGATCGTGGCCGTTGCCCCGGTAAGCAACTTAGCGCCCCCAGCCGCTGCGTCTGTGGCCGGGTAGACTTCAATCTTAGCTGTTTTGGTTATCGCCATTGCAGCAGCCTCAAGTACGGCAATGGCCTTTCTGTAATCCGCCAGGCTGAAATATGGAGAGGTCGCGTTGGTGCTGGCAAGAGAAACGGGGGCCAGGCCCACGTCTATTTTCATTCCTTCAAACATTTTGTTGCTCATGGTCTATACCTCTATATTTTTATTTTCTTTAAAGGATCCCGTTGATCCA
>JAPLJU010000178.1 GCA_026388445.1 Deltaproteobacteria bacterium | reverse complement strand
GGAGAAAATGAGAAAGATTCTAGTCGCATTGTTTGTGCTCGGAATCGTGGTTGCCCTCAGTGCTCCCGCTTCCGCCGTTGACGTCAAGATCAGCGGTCAGTACTACGTGGTGGGCGCTTTTGAGAGCAATCCCTCTCTGAGAACAGAGGACGGGCGAAATCAGCTGACTACGCAGAGCGGGAGAGCCTCATCGGCCGCCTGGGTCGCCCAGAGGCTGAGACTCCAGCCGGAGTTCAAGATTGCCGAGGGCCTCACGCTTACGACCCGCTTCGACGCATTGGAGAAGAAGTGGGGCGACGTCAGCTGGGGTCAGAATGGCATTTACACCTATGACAACACGAACCGTCCGGTCGACAGGACAGCCGCTAACCTCACGAACCCCCTCACCACCGGGGCCAACATCAGGACCCAGGAGAACATCGAGTGGGAACGCGCCTACGTTGATTTCAACACGGCGATCGGTCGTTTCCTCGTCGGTTACTTCAACACCATTTACTACGGCACGGATTTTCTGAACAGTTCCTGGAGCCGTCCGGGTGTGGAGTACATGTACCCGATGGGCCCCTGGTCCTTCGGCGCCAGGTGGGAGCATGCCGCTGAGGGCGGATCCTACGGTATAGCCGGTGGCGCCCGGCTCGTTTACGCGGAAGCGGACTTCGACGTCTACTCCGTCATGACGGACTACAGGTGGAAGACCGGTGCGGCCGGTATGCAGGTCCAGTACTACCATGACAGCTACAACGATTACGACAGGGGCGGTTTCATCCGCAAGATGTACACGTTCAACCCCTATGCCAGGGCGACCTTCGGCCCCCTCTTCATCGAGGCCGAGGGCTGGTACGGCACGGGTGACTGGCAGGACTTCAGGGGTGCCACGACAGATGTGGATCTGAAAGCCTGGGCAGCATACGTGAATGCCAAGTACACCATGGGTCCCTGGTACGTGGGCGGCCTTTTCAGCTATGAGAGCGGTGACGATCCCACGACGCTTGATAAGAGGGAGGGCAGCGTTATGCAAACCCTCTTTCTGGGAAAGAACTACGACGCTTTTCTTCTCATGTTCAATAATGCGATCAACACATGGACAGGCACCTGGGCCGGTTACAATGGCGCGTCCATCAACACCTTCGAGGATAACTGCCTGCTCTGGAAGGCTTACGCCGGCTGGAACGTAACGCCGAAGTTAAGAGTCGAGGCCGGCTACGGCATGGCGAAGGCAGATGAATCGGCTTTCGTCGATAAGGATTACGGCTCCGAGTTCGACATCTACGCAACCTATAAGATCTACGACAATCTCTCGTATATGGTCGGCTTCGGTTACTGGTGGGTGGGCGATTATTTCAAGGGTACCAGCTCATCCAATGTGATCGACGACAATTACCTTGTCATGCACAAGCTGACCCTGTCCTTTTAGGATAGTTGATGCGCCTGGCCGGTCCCCGGATGTTTTACCGCCACCCACTCCTGGCGCTTTATCACTTCCTCGATGGGCGGGGTCGTTAACCGGTTTAATCTTAAAAAATCCCTTGAAAGGCGGGGCTTGACAGGACAGGGGGCGTGCCTTAAATAGGGTTAAGAGTGCCGGAGGAATGGATCGTGATCCTGAACCGATGGGGTCGAAAGCCCGAAATGGATTATCCCTGCCAGTGGGGATACAAAGTGATCGGAACGGACGACGCAGGCTTGAGAGGCGCCATCGCCGAGATCGTGCAGGATATCCCCCACAGCGTTAAGTCTTCCAACAGGAGCACCTCGGGGAAATATATCTGTCTCAATGTCGAGATGCTCGTCGTAAGTGAAGACCAGCGCCTGACCATTTACGAGGGGCTGAGAAGACATCCCGCCGTTAAAGTCGTCCTCTAAGCTGTAAGCAGGCTGCTATTTCCCCGGGAAAAACCAGGTGCCCTGACCTTTCAGACTACTTTCTTTTCCGAATCCTGAATTGATCGATGAGGTTGAGATCGACGTCGTAAGCCTCCAGGACGAGCTCTTCGCCGGAAACATGAAAAATGCAGAAATGGTGCACGCTTCTGAAAACCGCACTGTCGGGGCTGTAGCGAAACTGAATATGAAGGGGGGCGCCGCCACCGCCGGTGACGACGTAGGTGACGTTACGGACCCGCTGCCTCTCGTAGATATGGTCGTGACCGCTAAAGACGATGTCCACACCGTATTTCTCGAACAGAGGTACGATCTTTTTCTGAAGGCCCTTCTCATCGGGATAAATGCCCGTCGAAAAGGGGGAGTGGTGCAGGAGAACGGCAATGAATTTATCTTTCTTGCCGAAGCGCTGGAGCTCCACCTCGAGCCATCGGTACTGATCCGAACCGGGGGTGATTCGGCTGTTACTGTCCAGAAGAATGAAGTGGACACCGTAACGCTCGACGGAATACCACCTTTCGTTACCGGGCAGCGTAAAGGTATCAAAGTACAGCGATGAACCGCCATCGTGATTGCCGCGGATGGGGAAGAATTCCGCCTTCCCGGCAAGCGGGGCGATACTCTCCTTGAAATCGGCCCAGTCCTTTTCATCTGCTCCCCTGTTCACCAGGTCCCCCATGTGGAAGACCACCCGTGGGTTGAACTTCAGGATGCCCTCCACGATCTTCCGGTGGATGCCAGGATTCGCCCTGGAATCGCCGTAGACCGCCATGGTCTCGGGAACGGCGGCGTCCTCCCCCCGGGCATCGGAAATCGGGGGCAGGGCAAAGAGCAAGTGGACGAGCCCTGCGAAGAGCAGCGTTCTGGAAGGGTGCTTGCCCGAATTAAGCGTCTTGAGAGCGGCCAATACCGTCATGGTTCTCTTCCTGTCTGAATTGCGGTTTTTTCTACTTGATGAACGATCCCTTTGTCAATTAAATTGTCCAGTGAGAAACTTGCAATCTGCATTTGAAATACACCTGGACAGGATCATGAATCGAATTTTGCGATCTCTTTTTTGCATGTCACTTTTTTTCCTGTTTGCGCCCTCTCTACAGGCCGAGGAAAACGCCGTCATTGATCTGACCATCCTCCACATCAACGACACCCACGGTCATAGCCTGCCCTACATTCAAAAAAGCATTGACCGGAAAAGACCCGTCGGCGGAGCTGCATATCTGGCAAAGATGATCTCGGTTGAGAGGACGGAAAACCCCGGGGGAACGCTGCTCCTCTCCGCCGGGGACATGTTCCAGGGGACACCGATCTCCAACCTCTTCCGTGGCAAACCGGTGATCGAGCTCATGAACGACATGAAATTCGATGCCATGACGGTAGGAAACCACGAATTCGACTGGGGACTCGATGTCCTCAAGGAATTGAGCGAAGCCGCCCGCTTCCCCTTTCTTTCCGCCAATATCGACGACCGACACAACCGGGCACCGCCCTGGATCAAACCCTATGTCATGATGACGAGACAGGGTTTGAAGATCGCGGTCATCGGCATTACCACACCCGAGACGAACGCCCTGACGAAACTGGGACGGATCGGACCCTACCGCTTCCTGGACCCCGAAAAGGTGTTACCCGAGAGGATCCGGGCAGTTAAAAAAGAGGGCGCCCGGTTCGTCATTCTTCTCTCCCACCAGGGGCTGGAGGCCGACATCGACCTGGCCCGGAGCGTGAAGGGGATCCATGTGATTGTGGGCGGCGACAGTCACACGGCCGTGAAGACGCCTGTTTTGATCGGTAAGACGATTGTCGTCCAGGCCGGATGCTGCGGCCATTACCTGGGTGTTTTGAAACTAGAAGTAGATACGAAGAGCGGCCGTATCCTGAAGCACACCCGGAAACGGGAGCTTCGAAAAGTCCTTTCGGGCCCCGATGACTCTTACGATGAGGGGGCCCGGAAGATCGTCTCGAAATACCACGACCAGATCAAGGAGAAGTTCAGTCGTGTCGTCGGGGAAACGGCCGTGGACCTGGTCCGGCGGCCCTATCATGAATCGAACATCGGAAACCTTGTCTGCGATGCCATGAAGACGGCAACTGGCGCCGCCATCGCATTTCAGAACAGCGGCGGCATCCGAACAAACATCCCGAAGGGAAGGATCACCCTGGAGCAGGTCCACACCCTCCTCCCCTTCGATAATCTCCTGATCTCCGTGGACCTGACAGGCGAGCAGATCTTAAAGATCCTGGAGCAGAGTGCAACTCTGGAGCACGGCATTCTCCAGGTGTCCGGTCTTCGCGTTGTCATCAACACGGACAAACCCGGGGGCTCGAGGGTGCGGCAGGTCACCGTGGGAGACCACCCGCTCGAGCCAAAAAAACTTTACCGCGTCACCACCAATGATTTTCTCGCCGCGGGCGGCGACAAATACGCGTCGTTCAAAGAGGGGAAGCACGCTGTTTTAGGTGAAGCCCTCAGGGACGGGTTTATCAAATACCTCCGGGAGCACTCCCCGGTGAACCCCCGTGTCGAAGGGAGGATTGTTATTAGGCCATGAAAGATCAGATCACCGTCTACGTCAATGACAGGCCCGTCAGCATCTACCGGGGCATGAAGGTCAAGCACGCCCTCATCAGCTTTGATCAGGCGCTTTACGAAGCCGCGGACAGAGGAGATATTGTCATTCAAGACAGCCGCGGCTTCGAGGTCGGTCTCGATGGATCCCTGCGGGAAGGTTCAAAGCTCTTCACCCAACGCGCCACGAATCGTTAAGTGGAGGCATCTCATGACCGGAGACGGTCATTCACTCAGGGTGTAGGTTGATATCTGCCCGGCACCGAGGGGCACTGTAATCGAATCGGGTCATTTCCGCGACGGCGCGAAGAGCTGTCGGAGCAGGAAAAACATGAGATATGCCGATCAGACTGAAAAGGTGAAGTCTGTCAGGTACCGGGCTGGAAATATCGGAGACCTGCTCAAGCATTCCTGGCTCATCGAGATTCTCTCCTTCCTGAAAAAGCAACAAGCGAAGTCTCCTTTCTATTATGCCGACACTTTCAGCGGTTTTGACGAATATGGAATCGGCGAAGGTCAGGCAGAAAGAATCAGGAGGCATCTCTCCCGGTCCCCTCTCTTCAAAATACAAAAGAGGGCCCTGTCCCGGGACCGATATCTCGGCAGTGTCTCCATCGCGCGAAAAGTCCTCGGTCCGGCAGCCCGCGTGGAGGTCTTCGACAGAAATCCAAAAGCTTTGGATTGTTTCAGGGGATCGGGCATCGGCACCTTGAAAATAAAATCAGGATATGATGTACTGAATAAAAAGAAGTTCTATGATCTCATCTTCCTCGACCCCTACGACGATTTCCTCGACGACCACGAAACGGTTCTCGCACAGATATTCCGCAAGGCAAGAGATTCCTCCGTGTTCCTGTTCTTTCCTTTCAGGCATTTCGCCCAAGAAAAAGGCGTTCTCCGGATCATCGGGCAGTCCGGCTCGAGATATATGCATGGTTCGATCGGAAGAGGAGACCTCCTCCTCGACGGCGTCTATCGCTTCGCCGTTTTCCTGTTCCCCGCCGGCCATATGGACGGGAAAGCGTACCGGCATCTCACCCGCAAACTCGATGCCACCACCTCAATGATCCAAGGGCTCCGGGCATCCGGCTGAGGGGAAATTTGCACAACCCTTGCAAGGCATCATTCCGGATCGGAGGTATAGGATGAAATATGAAGTTGTGATCGTGGGCGGGGGCCCCGCGGGCATCTTCGCCGCCCTCACCCTGGCCGATCTCGGTATCCAGAATGTCGTTCTCCTCGAAAGGGGGAAGGACATCGGGGAGAGAAATCGCCTCGACGCCGATGATATGCTCTGCGGCTGGGGCGGTGCCGGCGCCTACAGTGACGGGAAGCTGACCCTGTCGCGGGAGGTGGGCGGGTACCTGGGGGAGTTCCTCAACACAAAGGCCTTCTACGATCTTTTGAACGAGACCGATCAGGTGTATGTGCGCCACGGCGCACCGGATCGACTGTTCGGGGACATCTCCCCCGCAGTAGAGGCCCTCGCTGAAAGGGCCAGTCTCGCCGGCCTTGAATACATCCCCACGCGGATTCGTCACATCGGAACAGAAAACTGCCAGGCGATCCTCGCGCGCATGCACGATTCCCTCACCGGGAAAGTGGATATCCGCACGGGCTGCGCCGTCCAGACTATCCTGGCAGATGGGGGAAAGGTCAAGGGCGTAAAACTCGCCGACGGGACAGTCCTTGAAAGCCGGTTCGTCATTGTGGCCCCGGGCCGCTCAGGGGCCCAGTGGATGAAGGAAACGGCAGAATCCCTGAACATCAAAACCAAGACCAGCCCCGTGGACATCGGTGTACGGGTCGAACTTCCCGCAACGGTCCTGAAAGAGATCACCGACATCAGCTATGAGTCCAAACTCATTTACTACTCGAAGACCTTTGACGATAAAGTCAGAACTTTCTGCATGAACCCCTACGGGGAGGTTGTGACAGAAAAAATCGCCGGACTCGTGACGGTGAACGGTCACAGTTACGCAACGAAGAAGAGTGACAACACCAACTTTGCCATCCTCGTCAGCAGTTCCTTCACGGAGCCCTTCGATGACCCGATTGCCTACGGCCGTTACATCGCACAGCTGGCAAATCTCCTCGGGGGCGGCGTGATCATGCAGCGCCTGGGAGACCTTCTCGCCGGGCGTCGCTCCACGAGGGAGCGTATTTCCAAATGTCTCACCAGGCCCACGCTTCCGCAGGCCACACCGGGTGACCTGAGCTTTGTATTCCCTTACCGGCATCTCCTGAATATTATCGAGATGCTCCAGGCCATGGAGAAACTCGCACCGGGCGTCTATTCCCACCAAACGCTCCTCTACGGCGTCGAGGTAAAATTCTACTCGAACCGCATCGAGGTCACACCGGACCTGGAAACAAAGATCCGGAATCTCTTCGCCATCGGTGACGGCGCAGGGATCACCCGCGGGCTCCTCCAGTCTTCGGCAAGCGGCATCCTCGCCGCCCGTGCCGTCGCGCGGCGTCTCAATCAATAGATTCGCTTTTTTGAAAGGGAACAGAGAAAAACGCAGAGGGGAAAATCCCGGCGGATCATCTACCCGGGGAACTCAGTTTGACGATGCGGACACATTCTGGACCTGGGCGTCCGCTTTCGAGAGGCTCGTCGGCGCTGATTTCCGGTTGTACTCCTCGTAGTACCGCATGACCCGACGCACGTAGGTCTTCGTCTCGGCATAGGGCGGGATCCCCCGGTAGCGGGCCACGGCTTTTTCACCGGCATTGTAAGCCGCCAGGGTGAGCGGCAGGTTGCCGTCGTAAACGTTCATGAGGTAACGGAGGTATCGCACACCCCCGTCGATGTTATCCTCCGGATGGAAGCAGTCCTCCACCCGTAGGCTGGACGCCGTTTTCGGCATGAGCTGCATCAGACCCTTGGCGCCCTTCCTGGACACGGCCTTGGAGTTGAAATTGGATTCCGCCTTGATCACGGCCTTCACGAGGGCGTGGTCCACGTCGTACCTCCGGGCCGTCTTTTCAATCACCTTGTCGTATTTGACATAGTCGGGACCCAGGTTGAAGAGCACCCTTTTCTCCTTTATCCAGACCTTGTACCGCGGGTTCGTCGGCACATTGGTCAGATGGATGACGCCCTCCTCGTCGACAAAGCCGTAGATATCCGCCGAGGCGAAATCTGCCGAAGCCAGGAGGGCCACAGCAATGGCGAGAGAGAATGGCATCATGATCAAGGGTTTCACGAACCTTAAACAGCTGCTGAGCATCAAAGAGTCCCCGATGTAAAGTTTTTAAGACGCGGGATGATATCTAAAGGGTTTTTTAATATGTTACAAGAACCATACCAGCGGGGTGGCAAATAATCCCCTGTCGGACATCTTCGTCAATCGTGACCTGATTTTTACCCGGTCGGCGGCAACTTTAGCAAAAATCTCAACTTTTTCAAGAAGATCCTTTGTTTCTCCATCATTCCGCCACCTGGTCAATGTTCTCACTCTAAGGGGTCTTATAGAATCCATCATTCCCACTTATCTCATATCGGCATGGATGTCCTTTTATTTAAATGCTTTTTTATTCCCCGGACCGAATCTTTACTTGCCCTTCCTGCCCACCCAGTGCTTCATACTACCCGTAACGCCAAGAAGATCAAGAAGCCATTGATAAAGCTCATCGGGTACCAAGCCTCTCAGAAGAACCATCGACCTGAGCGTTCTCGGTCGCTTGGGCGAATAACGGCCCCTCTTCAGGGCCGATTCCACGATGGCTTCCGCCACCACATCATGATCCTTGAGAAGCGGTGCGAGCAGGTTGCTGATGCCGCGAAGCTTAGCGCCCTCAAACATACCTTTGGCAATATAGCATGGATGAATGGAAGACCACCTGACACCCTTCTTATCCCGTTCCCAGGCCTCAAACCGCAGGGACTCCGTCAGCCCCCAGACGGCCCACTTCGTCGCGCAATACATGGCAAGATCGGGCACCCCGACGAGTGCACTGGCCGACGAGATGTTGACCACATGACCGCAGTCTCTTTCGTACATGCCCGGCAGAAATGCCTTGATCGTGTAAATGAAGGATGTGAGATTGACGGCTATGGTCTTTTCCCACACCTCGTCCGGCTGCTCGATGAAATCTCCGCCCATGACATATCCGGCATTGTTGACGAGGATATCGACTTTCCCCATGTCCGCCACAGCTTGCCTGGCCAGTTCGTACACCCTGGCCTTGTCGGTCACATCGCAGACATGAGCGAAAACCTGCCCCCCCAGGTTTTCCAATGCCTTTTTTGCATCCTCCAGGGCCGGACCGTTCAAATCCCAGAGGGTGACCTGACAGCCTTCGGCGATCAGCCGTTTCGCCGTGGCTAAACCGATGCCCATCGCCCCGCCGGTGACGACCGCACATTTCGACTTCAAATCCATACCCCCTCCTTTTCACGCTACTTTGTTTAAATTTTGAATGATTTTAACATATTCCGCTAAGGATTTTCTTTCATATGACGATAAATCTATTAAACCATTCTTTTTTTCACCAGGGGAGCGCAGAAGAGGGTCCCTGTACCATCCTGCCCGGGGAGCGGAGGCGATGGAAAAGGTCAAAGTCGTATTTTCCGGCATAAACAAAAATTTTCTGTACGACTGCGAGATCCCGACCGAGATCCTGCCGAAAACCGGTGACTTTCTTCGTATGAGTGTTCCCGGACAAAGGGATCTCCACTGCTACATCGAATCCCTCGAATGGCAATACGCGGAGATCGAAGGAGAAATGAAGATCTCCCTTGTGGCACGGATGAAAATTCTGCTGGAAGACTGAGTTTCCCCCCTCTCACAATCTTCGAAGGATCAATTCAAGCAAAAGGCCAGCAAACATCAGGTAGATGTATACCTGCCCGGAATTCACCACGAATTCAGAGGAAATGACCTCAATCATCCCGAGAGGGACAATCACGGAGAAGTAGGCAATACCGAGGAAAAAAAGCTTTCTCACCGGTCTTAGGTTTTTCAACCACCCGATCCGTTTGCCCCGATCTTCCCCTTCCACGAAGGATAACTCCCTGTATTAGAGGCGAGCGCCGTCCGCCTAACCTCCGTCACCCGCCCGTAGGGTAAAAAATGCCCCTGTTGACAACGGCAAATATTTTCCCTACATTGAGAGCCCGGAGAAAAAACGATCATGAAAACCTTATGCAGAGTCGCCACTGCCGTGTTTCTTTTGTTCCTGATTTCCTGCCTTTCCTGGTGGATTGAAAAGCCCGCTCTCAGCGTCAAAGAAATTCTCGTGGACCAGATATCTTCCGGGAATCTTCGTATCACGCTGAAAGTGGAAGCTGAAAACCCCAATCGCTTTGACCTGACGATGACGGCCCTTGATTACACGTTCTTTCTCAACAATCGTGAAGTGGGAAGAGGCTCCCTGGCCCAGGAGGTCAAACTCCCGGCATCCGCCAAATCCACCGTGGAGCTTCCCGTTACGGCCCGCCTCAGCCCGACAGGCGGTCTTTTGAAATCCATCTTTTCCGCCCGCGAAAGCGTTTACAAAATAGAGGGAACGGCCCGCGTCAGCACGGCCCTAGGGAGCACAACGTTCCCCTTCACCAGGACCGGTTCCTTCAAGCTGAAGAAGCCTTAGCGGTCTGTCGCGTCAAGAACCGTCTGTTCGCGGGAAGAATCCTGCTCAGTGTCTTCAGGCAACAGCCCGTTAACAATTTTCACGGACTAAATTTCAAAAGACTCCCCGTAAACGGGAACACGGGTGGTAAGACCCAGCTTGGCCTTTACAGCCTTTTCGAAATCCAGGGTGGCATTTTCCTCGCCGTGAACGATGAACACCTCCGGGCGATTATGGAAGAGGCCCAGCCACTCGAGGAGCTCTTTCTGGTCCGCATGGGCCGAAAAACCACCGATCGTGTAGATCCTGGCCTTCACAGCGATTTTCTCTTTGAGGATGATCACGCTCTTCGCCCCGTCCACGAGCATCCTCCCCAGCGTCCCTCTTGCCTGGAAACCGGTGAAGATGATGCTGCACTCGGGTCTCCAGAGATTGTGTTTGAGGTGGTGCCGGATCCGCCCCCCCTCACACATGCCGCTTCCTGCAAGGATGATGGCCCCTTTCTGGATCTGGTTGAGCCTCTGAGACTCTTCCACGGAGCTGGTGAAGTGAACTTTCAGCGCCTCTTTGCCGCCCTTCAGGCGAAAGAGCTTCTTCGCCTCCTCATCGTAGAGCTCCGGGTGGGAGTCGTAAATCTTTGTTGCCTCCTTGGCCAGCGGGCTGTCGACATAGACATTGAGTGGCGAGAGCCTCCCTTCCATGACCAGCTTGCTCAGGATGTAGAGGACATCCTGGGTCCTTCCCACCGCGAAGGCCGGGATCAGGACATTACCGCCGTTGCGGAAGGTTTCGCTAATGGCCTCTGCAAGCTCGTCGATACTTTCCTCCAGCCCTTTGTGAAGGCGGTTGCCGTAGGTCGATTCGACAACAACGTAGTCCGACTTCGGGGTGTGTTCGGGGTCATTGATGATGGGGTTTCCCTTCTTTCCGATATCCCCCGAAAAGACAATCTTCTTCTCGCCGCCGTTGCGGCGGTACCAGAGCTCGAGGGTTCCCGACCCGAGGATATGGCCCGCATCGGTGAAGCGGTAACGGATCCCGTCACTGATCTGTTCCATTTTCCCATAGGGTTTCCGTTCGAAAAATGGGATGGCAGCGATGGCATCCTCCACTGTGTAGAGAGGTTCCACGGCGATGCGTTTACCCATCCGGAGGGCCTTCTTCGTTTCCCACTCTGCATCCTTCTCCTGGATATTCGCCGAATCGGCCAGGAGCACCCGCGTGAGATCTGCGGTGGCCGGTGTGGTGATGATGCGCCCTCTGAAACCATCCTTCACCAGCTTGGGGATGAGCCCGGAGTGGTCGATGTGTGCGTGCGTCAGAAAGAGGTAATCGATCTCTCGCGGCCGGAAAGGGAAAGGATTCCTGTTACGGTCCTCGGCTCCCAGGCCCTGATGCATCCCGCAGTCCACCAGCAACTGAAGGCCGTCTTGAGAAAGGTGAAAACAGGAACCCGTCACCTCACGGGCTGCGCCTGCAAATCTCAAAATCATGAAGAAGTCTCCCCTGGCCGTTCTTTTGCAGTATCGCCTTTGACATATAACATCAAAAGGGAAGCATCAAGAACATTTAGGCGAAGCCACCGAGAAAAAGATAGTTTTATTCTTGACATAAGCGGGAATGCTTCCTTAGACTATGCGGGAGTTTCCCCTAGGGTCGATGAACGCAGGGCCCGGGCGGGAAATGGTTCGAGTCCCGGAAGGAACATGAAGCGCCATGAATTTTTTTAAGGAAGCCGCCGAAAAGATATACAGGGATGCCAAAAGAGAAGGCCGCCTCATCGAGGGGCGCTCCCTGAAAGCAATAAAGGAAATCGCGCTTCGCCACGAGGGGGTCATACAGACGCAGACCGGCTCCGTCGCCTCCGACTCGGAACCCATGTCGAGATCTGCACCGCATACCCGAAACAGCCTGGACCACGCCTTCGGTGAAGCCGAAGAAGCCCTGGCCCGGCAAGCCGTGGAAAGGCTCGGCAAAGAAAAGATCGTGTGTCTGGACACGATTGTCGGCGACGGCGTCGACGGTGTGACAGCGCGATTCATCATGCCCGAGCATTACGCCCAGATTGCTTACGGCCTCAAGCTCCTCTTTGACGGTCCGAAGCCGCGGGTCGTCGAAAACCCGACCTACACGATCATCTATTTTACCGATGAAGCCTTCGAGTTGAACAAGTCGAAGAAGCTTGTAGAAAAAGATATCACTGTGCGCCTGATGATGGGGAGCAAGCGGGGCGATCAGGTCAAGATCTGCAGGAACACCATCTATCTCGGCGAGGGGAAAAAGGCCGTCTTCATGTTCGAGGACTGGCGGGCGAAGGCCATCGACAAAACCGGCATCTTCCTGCACGCAGGGGCCAGGCGGGATTACCTCTGGGTCTATGATCTGGAAACGGAGAGGCCGGAACTCGTCGAGACGATCACGGCCATCTCGGGGTTGACCGCCACGGGAAAAACCACAACGCTCTGCCGGAGGCTCGCGAGGCTGCCCAGGGAAAGTTCAGAAATGATCGGCGATGACGGGGGGATCTTCGGGTACGATGGGAATTACACCGCCTTCGAAATCGGCGGGCTCTATGTCAAAACCGAGGGTCTCGACGAGAGCCAGCCGGAGATCCTCAGGGCGGCCGGGTCCAGGGACGCCTATCTAGAGAACGTGGCGATCTCCAAGTACCCCTACATGCCGGATTTCAAGGACATCAGCAAGACCGGTAACGGCCGGGCCATCGTCACGCGGAAAAACCTTGAAATCGCCAGCAAGGGGCTCCGCGCCGACAAGACGGACCACATTGTCATGCTCTCCCGAAACCCCATGCTCAACGTCATCAGCAAACTCACGCCCGAACAGGCCACAATGCAGTTCATATACGGCGAGTCGATCGAGAGCACGGGGGGAAACCCTGAAGAGGCCGGTTCATTCATGAGGGTTTTCTTCCTCGACCCTTTCATTGCGGGGGACCGTCTCGAACACGCCATGATCTTCTACGAGATCATCAAGCGGAACCGGATCCGTTGCTATCTGGCCAACACCGGCACCATCGGTGAAAAAGAGGACAAGGTCACCCTCCGGCAGTCCCTGTCCACTTACAATGATCTGCTCCGTCACCAGCTGCGGTTCAGCTCCGAGCCCGATTTTCTCGGTTATCACTACCCCATCCGCTGCGACCGGGCCAACCTGGACTTGATGAACGCCTTCCCCCTCTTCCAGAACAAGAACGTCTTGAAGAAGAAGGTCATCGACTTCCTGAAGGGGCGGGAGGCTTTCCTGGAGCTGTTTGAAAGTCAGTACGGAAAGATCCCCCCTAACATTCGGGAGTCCCTGCCTCACCGCTACAAGGAACACCTGAAAGAAAACGCCTTTTTGGAATAACAAACCCTCCGGTGAATCCAGACTTTATCCCCTCTTCGGCTGCTTTCATTTCCCTCTTGCCTGAAAAGCCGGGACGGTATAATAAAGCTTGCGCCGGTTGACGGACGGGAGATCGTTTACGCAATGACCCAAAAAATCCATTATCGGAAACTGATCAAGATCGGTTCCATGGCCCTCCTGGTCCTTCTCCTGCTCATGACGGGCTTCTCCTTTCTTTATCCCAACGTCTCGAAGCTCA